>DASYDW010000040.1 GCA_036499395.1 Pirellulales bacterium | reverse complement strand
TCGAGCGTCGTAATCATCGCGACTGCAATTGACATCGGTGGCAGAACCAAGGTGCAAGAGCCGATGTAATGGTGTTCGCGGTTGACTCGGGCGTGGCAGTGGCGGATATATAGTCAGTGCCAAAGTGCTGGGCTTAAAGGCCTCCGGTGAGTGAAAAGTAATGCCCGATCGTGGATTCACGGTCCGACATCTGAACGCATTGACCGATCTCGAAGTCGGTGAATTGGCTGATGTTCTCGTCGATTGCGTCGAAGGTGGCGCAGCGGTCGGCTTTATGGATCGTCTGTCCCGTGAGCGCGCAATTGCGTTCTGGTGCGTGGTCAGGCAAGATATCGCAGTGGGAAATCGCGCTCTCGTAGTTGCAGTAGACGCTTTCGGAGTGTGTGGAACTGTACAGCTACTTTTGCACCAGCCCGAGAACCAACCGCACTTCGCCACTCTAGTGAAATTACTTGTACATCGGCGTGCACGACGCCGGGGAATTGGCACGGCATTAATAAAGGCGGCCGAAGCCTCCGCACGCGACAGCGATAGGACTTTATTGGTGCTAGTCGCCGCTAGGAACAGCGAGGCTGCACATCTATACGATCGCCTTGGATGGCTCCGTGTTGGTGATATTCCAGGATATGCGTTGTTTCCGGGGGGCGACAGGTGCGACGCAACGGTATTCTACCGCAACCTGAACGACCAGTCTGGTTGATCGGCCTGCGTCTATCAATTCTCTTCCGCGCAACGGGTCGGCAATCCCTGACGTGCGAGTTGGAGTGTGCAATGAGGCCGTGTCCTGAGCGTCCAATCTGACGACCGCTCACCGCTTCGATACACCGCCGCCGCGCCGGTCGGCACGGACCTAGCATCAACGACCGTAATCCGTTTGACCGTGAAACTCCTCCTAAGCTCCGCTTAGGGAAGACGTCTGCAACGAAGTTGCACCTTTAGATGCATTCCTCAGCTAGATAGCTCACTCAGCCTAAGCGACGAGATCTCTTGTAGACTTTCCCCGGGAAACTCGCCCCGTCGCGTGTGCCAGGCTGAGGCAAATGATTGGCACTTCATTGACACGGCGAAGGGGGTTAGTCGGCGTATTGGGACTTCGATTTCACCGTGAAATGCGGTTCGGCAGCCCATTAATCTGACCCGCCGCCGGCCAGTCAGACGGCACGGCGGTCATTGGGGCGCTTTCAATGCCGGGCGCGAATTTGAGAGCGAATGGATGTTGGATCGAGGCAATAGTCGAAAATCGCGATCACTTCGACGATACGGGTCAGAATCCTCTAATACACGGCATAGGGAAAAGAATGGGGCGGGACTTTGCGGACTAGGCCGTGATCATGGCCGTTATGCAATGTTCTGAAAAGGCTTGCCTCAACTCAGTCAGTTTGCAAGCGAGAATTTGAGCTGCGGCCCGCCCTTAAAGGCGGGCCGCTGCCAATTCGCAGGGCGATTATTTAGGCTTCTCGAATACCATGCAGGTATCGTGCAAAATAGGAATGAAGGATGAACGATAGACCGTTCGACCACTCGACGCACCATGGCTGAACCGAATAATCTCAGTGCAGTGCTGAGTAAGACCGCATTCGAACGCGAGTCGTTTGGTGTGCCAGGTAAGCGGAATAAACCCCGCCTTGCGGTCGCAATAGTCGCCCATCAATATGGCGAGTTTACCATTGGGCTTCAGTACCCTCGCACAGTTGCGGATGAACTGGCCATACCGGCGCAGGAAGTCTTCCAGCGTTGGTGCTCGTGATAGGTCTCGGGGATCGTCGGCGTACAGCACCATCCGCCAGTAGGCCGGATGAGCCCAGATGAAGTCAAACGTCGCTGCGGTCGCAAAGGCCCCTGGGTCGCAGGCGTCAAAGCCATCGTGGATGCCCACGACATGCAAGGAATGGCAAGCTCTTGGCATACGTCGCGACAAGTGCCGCTGCCAGCCATCGGATCGCAGACTAGATGTGGTTGGAAGTAAAGCAACAAATCCTTGATCAGATTGCCACCGCAGTTGCCGGGATAGGATCGATTGCCGTATTCGCCGGCACGGGCGTTGTGATAGAGGCTGGTAAGATGAGGTACGGGGCTGGCATTGATCGGGGCGAGCGGCAGTTTGGCATAGACCGGCTCCCGAACTTGTGCAACGGGCACTGTCTTCGAACGTCGCGTGGAAGAGGTATAAAAGGGATTAATAGCTGTGCGCATGGCTATTGCCCTCCTAAGATTTTGGCAATGCCTTCGAGGGTAGACGCGATGGCGTCGTATGCCGCAGCATCAATGCGTTTGTGATCGGAAAATGCCTCAAGTCGCTGCTCGATTTGAGTCAATAACGCTCGTACCGCGACTTTGCCCTGCGATCTTGGGAATAGCTCATCGGCCACTGCCCGGACGGTGCCCCGTATTGGGTCGGTGACTTGTTCGAAATGGGATTGGCAAGCCTGTAGGACCGTCCACGCCTGGTCATTGGTGAGGTCGGGGCGCTCATCGAGGATGAGTCGGACGTTCCAAATGATGCCGATGAGCTGCTTGGTCGCCAGCAAGTCTTCGACGTTCAATTGGTATGACCAGTCGTCGTCAGCGAATTCCAGAAACGTGCCGATTTCAATATCTGCCGGAGCGTGAAAGCCGCGGGGATATTTCTGCGACAGGATGTTGGCGAGATCGATTTCGAGTGTAGTTGTCATAGTCAGAATCCTTTCCTTGTAAGGTTAAAAACCGGAGCGGGCGTCCATGCCCGCCCCGGCCGATGGATTAGTCTTTCTTTTCCGAGGCCACTCGCAGAGTGAGGCGGCCGTCGAGAGGAATCAGTCCTTCGAGTTGCACGTTAAAGCCCTTGCCGTCGGCATGAGCCCAGGCACTACCGATACGAGTCCAGAACGCCTTCTCGCGTCCTTCGACTTCGCGCACGTGGTAAGCGATGTGGCTCGGGGCCTTGCCGCTTTTCTGGTTGGTGTTGGTGTCGGACATTGTTTGTCTCCTTCGCGTTGAGTTACCGGCCACGCCTATCGCGGCCTTGCGGCACCTCAAACGCAGCGGGCCAGCCGGAGCCTCTTGGCGCTGCGGCCAGCTGAAAATCGGGAGGGCCCCGGTCTGCACGGAACGAAGCGCAGGAAGATCGGGAGGGGCACGATTTTCTGCTTGCCGCACCGGCGACGCTGCGTAAGTGCCCAGCAAGAAGGCCGTGTGCGTGAACGGTTCACAACTTCGCGCGAAGGAGTGTGGCAACTCCGACACGGTAACCAGAAAAACGAGTCAGGCTGTGCCATTCAGAGACAATCGGCGACAGTGCGAGAATTGACGAACGTAAGGCGGTCTGGTTCGTATAGTTCGGTATGTTGCGCATCATGCAAGGCAGAAGCATCAACCACGCGAAGAGCTATTTCTCGGCCGCCGATTACTACTCCGAGGGACGAGAGACCATCGGCCGGTGGCGGGGCGAGGGCGCTCGTTTGTTGGGATTGGAAGGAACGATCGATCGACACCACTGGGACGCGCTCTGTGACAATCGCCATCCCGGGACCGGCGAGCAGCTAACCGTTCGTCGGCGCGATGACCGCACGATCGGTTACGATTTCAGCTTCCACGTACCGAAAAGCGTCTCGCTCCTCTACGCGGCTACGAAGGACGAGCGGATCATCGACGCCTTCCGCTATGCCGTTGATGGCACCATGTGCGATATGCAACGTGAGATGGCTACCCGCGTTCGCAGGCACGGCAAGAACGAGAACCGCTTTACACACAACATGACGTGGGGGGAGTATATCCACCTCACTTCGCGCCCTGTGGGCGGGGTACCCGATCCGCAATTACATGCCCATTGCTACGTATTCAACACGACGTTCGACGAACAAGAGCAGCGATGGAAGGCCGGGCAGTTCCGCGAAATTAAGCGAGATGCTCCGTATTTCGAAGCCGGGTTTCATTCGCGTTTCGCCCGTAGCCTGGTCGAGCTGGGACTGCCAGTGGAACGAACAGCGACCGGCTGGGAACTGTCCGGCATTGATCGGCATCTCATCGAGAAGTTCTCACGCCGTACGCAGCAAATCGAGAAGCTGGCGGAGGAAATGGGCATCACCGACAGAGATCAAAAGGCCGAGTTGGGAGCCAAAAGCCGCGAGCACAAGCAGAAGGATCTGAAGTTCGAAGAATTGCAATCGATCTGGCACGAGCGGATGGTGCCGGAAGAACGTGCCTCGCTCGCGGCCTTGGCCGAAAAACTCGGCGGAGATAGAGCGCCGTCCAATGAAGCGGCCGCCCGCCGGGCAATTGAATACTCTATCGGCCATGTCTTCGAGCGTAAAAGCGTTGTCCCCGAACGCCAACTGCTTGCTGTGGCTCTCAAGCAGTCCGTCGGCGAGGCAACGGTCGACCAGGTTCATCGCCAGGCCGATGTCAGTCGGCTCATTGTCGGGGAACGGAACGGCCGGAGGATGGTCACAACCCGTAAGGTGCTCGATGAGGAATGTCGTGTGATCGCTTTTGCGCGGGACGGGCGAGGGACGTGCGCGCCGATTGCAAAGCGATTCGACGATTTTCATCGCGACTGGCTCAACGACGCCCAAAAACATGCCGTGCGTCACATCCTGGAATCGCGCGACCGGGTCATGATCGTCCGCGGCGCCGCTGGCGTCGGCAAAACGACACTCATGCAAGAGGCAGTCGAGGCCATTGAGGAGCGCGGCACGAAGGTCTTTGCCTTTGCCCCTTCGGCGGATGCCAGCCGCGTCGTCTTGCGTGAGGCAGGTTTCAGCGAGGCCGATACTGTGGCGACTTTGCTGCTCAATGAGAAACTGCAGCAACAAGTCGCAGGACAGCTGATCTGGATCGACGAGGCCGGGCTCATGAGCGCGGAGACGACGGCCAGCGTCTTCGCGTTGGCCGAGCGTTTCAATGCCCGCGTGCTACTTTCCGGCGATCATTATCAGCACAGATCGATCGGCCGCGGCGACGCGCTGCGGATGCTTGAGACCGAGGCCGGACTGAAGCCGGCGGAAGTCAAGGAGATTCAGCGCCAGGCCGGAATGTACAAGGAGGCCGTCAAGGCGTTGAGCGAGCATCGCATCGCCGATGGCTACCACAAGCTCGACAAATTGGGCTGGATCAAGGAATTGCCTTATGCCGAACGCTACAAGCAACTGGCAAGTGATTACGCCGCATCGACAACCGAAGGCAAAACCGCCCTGGTTGTCTGCCCGACCCACGTGGAGGGAGAACGAGTGACGGTGGAAGTACGTCGCAGGCTACGCGAGTCCGGCAAACTCGGTGGGGAAGAAAGAATCTTCATCAAGCTTGCCAATGCTCATCTCACCCAAGCCGAGCGCGGCGACCGACTCGCCTATTCAGACGGAGGTGTACTGATCTTCCACCAAAACGCCAAAGGCCATAGTCGTGGCGATCGAATTCATGTTGCTCCAGATAAGACGCTGCCTCTCGATCAAGCTGCTCGATTCCAACTATTCCATCGTGAATCGATCGCCTTGGCTGCAGGCGATCTGGTGCGGATTACCCAAAACGGGACGACCGCTGACGGCAGGCATAGGCTGACCAACGGCGCCTTATATAATGTCAAAGGCTTCGCCGCCGACGGCAATATCGTGCTGAATAACGGCTGGGTTGTCGCCAAGGATTTCGGCCACTTGGCTCATGGCTATGTTGTCACCTCTCATGCCAGCCAAGGCAAAACCGTTGATCGCGTTTTTGTTGCGCAGGGACGGCTGTCATTCGCGGCATCCTCCCGGGAACAATTCTATGTTTCTTCGTCGCGGGCACGGGAACGCGTCACGATCTATACCGAGGACAAGGACGAGTTGCTCGACGCCGTGAATCGCTCGGATGAGCGTCTCACGGCGACCGAACTAATCAAGGGCATTCCGCAGCGGCAGATGGCGGAGCTTCGAGAACACGAGGAGCGCGCGATCGACAGGCAAGCCCCGGAACGAGAGCGTCAGGAGTTGATCCGTGAGCGGTAACCTGCTGCAAAAATATGCTCCAGCCAAACCGGATGAGTCCACTGGCGAAGAGCCAGTGGACAGTCTTGACGACCTGGGCGCGTTTGCTGCGCTACGAGGCATTCACGACCGAGCACTCATGTTGGAATTGCGGCATAAAGACGGACGGCGGCGCGCACTGGGCTACGCTTGGCTGCACGACGTGCAGTTCGATCCTTCAAATGGCATTACCTTGTATTTTGGCAAAACGAAGGTGACCATCGAAGGCCGGAACCTAAACACGGAAATTCGGCCCGGCGTGCGGCTCTTTGAATGCATCATCCGGCACCGTGTTCCGTGGGTCCAGGAAGCCGACGAGGCAGCTGCACTACTGTCATCCAAGGAGATGGTCGTAATCGAAACAATCGAGATCGAGAGTTGATGATGTGCGTCAGTATCGGACTTGCCGCGTCAACGGCTTGCCAGCGCGCTCTCCTACCGCGCATGTGCCAAGAAAACCTCTTTAGTCAGCGAAGCTGACCGCCAGAGGCCTTTCAGGTGGAGACCCAAGCCACTCGGTGATCACGGCTCGCAGGACCGTTGAGGTAACTCGCTCGACCCCGGTGAGAGTCATGGCGCCGGCCAATACCTTCTCTAGCTTCTTGTTCTCCAGCACCGGTGAACCGGCGCCTATCTCGGCGCCCTGTCGATCATTCTCCAAATACCAGAGTCCGTTGCGATCTCCAGTATGCAGAATCCTGCTTCGCAAGTCGTAAGTATTCTTGATTCTCGAAAGAAGCTCCGCGCGTGACTTGACTACGGCCCACGACAACGATGTTTCTCTTTGATCGAAATAGCTGTCTGGTAGGTACTGGTTGACCAATGCGACTACTTTTCGTTTGATTTGGTAAAGTCGGGATTTCAGACCTCGCACAATTCGCTCGCCGCCTGGATAGCCTTCGGCAATTCTTTTAAGTATCGCCGCAAGGGACTTATCATAGAGTTCGTCTTCCGAATAGACCCTCAGGGGCAAGAGCGTCTCAAGCGTCGCGCAGAACATCGCGAGCGCAATCTCGGGACGCGTCTGAATGCTCTCAAGAGCAATTCGGTAGAACTTGGCAGCCTGCAGTATCCGGGCAAGCCTTTCTTCGCCCTGCCCTGAAATATACCTTTCGATCAGGAGCTGGGCTTCGAATAGGTTGATTAGTGGGCCATTCGGCTTGCGCGGCTCGGAATTGAAAGGCGCTCGCGCAGTGTCATCTAGTCGCTTGCTAGGAGTCGTCGGGACCGTCTGTATTCTGCCGGCTTGAATTTGGCCAAGGTTAAAGATCAATTTGCCGTAAAACGCCCCGAGCAGTGCACTGACTTCCTCTCCGGCCCACACATAGGTTTCAACGACGATGCCGTCCTTCGCCGGAGGCTCGGTTCGAATGGAAAAGACGAATCGTGAGCCGTCGCCGTTTCGATTGGAGGCATTCCTTTTTCCCCAACTCGGAAACGCTACTGTCAAGTAGAAGCCGTGCCCGAAACATTCTCCCCGAAACTCGGCCGGAGAGGCGAACAAATAGCGATATACGTGTTCTTCGAGTTTCAGATCATTTACGGTCGTCATCGTTCCTGGCCTTACCTACTTCTTGGCCGGAAATTCGGCTGTCTCCGCCATTCACGAGACGACTGGGGAGATACCGTTAAAAATCGGCAGGCCTTCGTAAGCCCTAACAGCGGCGCGAGCGCGCGTAAGCTGAAAGACAAAGTCTTCGTCGCGGTTCGCGAAGGCTACTAATTGCGAAACTGTGCTCGGCGACATGATAATCGGCCACGTATCTTTGGGTTGCTTCGTCAAACACGCTCTGAGACACTGGTCGAAGGTCACAGCCCTATGTCGTGCTACCCTTTCGCCGCTCTATAGATGCAGCAACGGCCGGCTCGGTACTTGCAGAGATATGTTTGAGTATTACGATCGCCGAAAGGCTACGCCTTTAAATCGTCGTCGCGTATATCGTCGAGCGCTGTAGTAATAACAGTTGCATGCCAGTCGGGAAACCACGATCTCTCTCGCATTGGCCGTGATAGCTTGATACATTGTGCGGACATAGAAACGCGGGCATCTTCCGGCGACGGATTTTTTCTTGGCTTAAATCGCACACTCTTTCGTCTCTTATATAAGCTAATGGCACGCAAGAAAAAACCGCGTTCTGACTCGGCAGAGCTTGATCGGGCGTATGAATTCATTAATACTTTTGGCGCGAAGTCCTCAATAGGTGATGACGACGAAAGAGCTCGAAATGAACGTGTTCTTTCGGAGGCGCGTCAGACAATCGTGAGTGGCATCGAAAGTGTTACGGCCGACGAGGAGATCGCGGAGGCGGTCCTGATATACTCATATGCGAGCCTGTGCCAGCTTCCTGGGTATGCCACTCTAAACCAAGGACACATTCGTCGCATCCGTGAAGTCGTGCAACGAATCGAAGAATACCATAAAGATAGGACCTTGAAGCGGCCGCTGAATTTCTTAGTGTTGGCCGATCCCGGATCAGGAAAAAGTCAGCTCGTCAAATCCGTTGCGAAGAAGCTTGGCGACTCGCCGATCACGTTAGTGCCATTTAATATGGCCACGATGCAATCGAAAGAGGACTTCCTTCGAGTACTTGATGCTGCACGAAACGTAGTGATTGATGGCAAGCTGCCGTTGGTGTTCTTGGACGAATTTGACTGTGATGAGCGGTATTACCCGCTGCTGCTTCCACTGCTTTGGGATGGCGAACTTGGGGTAGCCAATCGCGACCTGCGACTTGGGCGAAGCGTATTCTTCTTGGCAGGCAGCCGGCATAGCCTCCCAAAAAGATTGGGGGATGCTCGTGAGATGTTTACTACGCGAGGCAGGAAGCATGTCAGCAACGAAGATGACAAACTCGTCGACCTTTTTTCTCGCATAAATGGGGGCGTGATCGAGGTCCCCTCGTTGACAGCAACTGAGTCAAGAGCGGATAAAGTTGCTTTAGCCATGCATTTGCTGCGACACCGCTTCAAATCATGCGTTTCTGTGCCACGCGGCTTGTTAGCATTCATTGCGCGGGCTCACTTCAGCTACGAAGCTAGGAGCATCGCGACAGTAGTGGATGCCATCCGGGTTCCTGACCCGGACTCGCTGCTCGTCCTCAACAAGAACGATCTGGCGAGCCTGCCTTTTGCGAACGATGAGGTGCTAAAGGAAAGTCCCCTGGCCTTTCATTTGGCCGACGAGTACGGGGCGCAGGGATTGTCCAACTGCTGGAACAAGGCGATCACAATTGAAGGCGACCAAATGATCAGAGACTCGGGCCTCGACGAGCGGCGACTTGGGACACTCGAATGGGCGCAGTTCGCCGCCCTACAAGTTCACAAACTGCCGTCCACACCGGGATCACAATCCTGAGTCAGGCGGCAGTCGCACTGTCTGCGACCAGGACCGATCGCAAAATCGAATATGCGTCCGCCAGCTCGTTCCAAGCGGATTCAATGTGCTGGGCCGCAATTCGACGAGGCTCTGCCGTAGTCGAAGCTCCAGCCGGTTTGGCAATGGCCGCTGCAGAGCGAATCACAAAAAGCCTAAGATTGTGCAGCCTTTTTTCCAAGTAGATGTACGTGTCTTGAGGAAAGTCGCCGATTGGCTCGTCGTCATCAATCCGAAGATTTAGCCCTTTTTGCGCAACGATTTCCAACGCTTTATGTACGTGGTTGCGCGTTACGCCCTGATAGGGATTTTCATGTCTGGCAAAATTTGCCGAGACGTGCATTACCATTAAGCGAAGTCCTTGCAGATGCTGCTCGAGCAAGAAGTACGCCTCGCGCGAGATATCTTCCGCCGCGGCTGCATCGATGAATACGCTCACACGAATTCTCCTTCGAAAAGCTGCGCTCGCCATCGCAGCGCGCACGACCACCCGTGCTGGTTTCTTCGTCCAGATTTTCACTTTTCTTGACCAACTGTGCCATTTTTCTAGATGGTTAACCCCACGAAGTGCTGGGAAAATTGTTCCAGAATGATTTTCGCTGCCTTCAGCCTTGGAACAATATCATGACGTAAGTCGAACCTGCTCCAAGCACCTAAATCAAAGAGCCAAATTCCTAGCGGTGTCCGCTCCCAAAACCAAGTCAGGGCGAATACCGTGCCGTTTTTGTTGAGGAAAAACGACGAGTCGACACATTCATTACGCACCTCTGCCAACCAAGAATCATTGAAGTCGAATCTGGCGGCTATGTTGTACATGGGGCTAGCGCTCACGAGCATTCCGCCATCCGAAAGTTCTCGGATGACCGGAGGCTCGTCTTCTACAGCGTTCTCGTGGGGTATCCATTCTAATGATCCCCCCCTTCGCCAAATCTGAGCAATCAAATGCTTGGATGTTGATACGTCCTTTAGTCGTAACGGATTTCCGCCTGCGAGATCACGATACAGGGGATCACTAATCGGTGGCATTTCCAATGAAACCTGTCCTTGCAGCGCCGAAAAAGACCGCACGTTATGCGCCAATCCGGCTTGTATACGCGCAGCCCATTCGTCGCTGCAGTCACCTCCATGAGCATAAATGCAGCTGAGTGCATCGTCGGCGGTTGGCCAAAGAAGGATCGCCCTGTTCATCGCGCTGCCAATGTGCGAGGTCAGCAGGCTGGCGAGCCTTTGAATAGCTGCCTTTGGACGCCCAGTTTTGATGTCGTGCTCGATGTCTTCATGCGTGCTTGCGAGGGCCGAAACGGCAGACGGCGTACTCCAAATGTTTGCTCGTTCCCGGCTAGCGATCGTAGCGTCGAGCCACAGCTTGACGTCCCGAAACGCTACTCGGACTTCGTCGTCCTCGGGTGGCAACTTCCTGTTTAGGGCGAGCTTGAAGTAGCCTACATAGGTTTTCCCAGATTTCAGCCGGATCTGAATATGACAGGAATCTTTGATCGCGCTCGGATGAAGTGTTGTTGAAATGCCTTCGGTCCATTGCCCAAGGATGGGCCATCGTTCCTGATTGGGCTCTTGAATAAGAAGCCGTGAATACTTGACTTTAGCGGGCAGGGTAATCGTTGGAACGGAGACTAATCCGGTTGTGCCATATGGCTCGAACCAAGAGATGCCGTCATGTACCGCGTGCAAGCGAAAGCAGTACCCAATGCACGGTTGAAGCGCGACCAACAGCCGTCGAATCGCCGCGCCGACCAAGTCCGGATCATTCCAGAACTCGCCAAAGTCGAGACCATCTCCGTCGTCCGTAAAGGGTAGGATTTCACGGATTGGCATGTTGATGTAGTAAGCAGGCAGCGATGAGTTGGAAAGCTGCGCATCTTAAGGTTACCTCTGCAGGTGATCAAGCGGCGGGCCCGGTCTACGCAGGAGAATGGATCAATCGCACCTGAAGGAGCGAGCCTGGTCACTCCACTTGTAACCTACGGAATTGAGGGCGGGATTGATCGAGCCATGTTTGGCACAATTCCGGGACAGAATTAGAATTCTGATTCGCATTACGGCGTCGCTATTCACTTTCACTGGAAATCCATTGGCGCCCCCCCGAGGAGGCACACGTATGGGACGAACGAGTAAGGCTTCATGACAACCACGTGGATTTGGCCTGCTCGGGCCGTAGAAGCCCTTAAACTGCAGGCCCCATGGCAAAATTCCACTCTATCTATATCAGTTGAAGGAGAAATCCACTGGAAATTTGCCGATAGCGTCAGGTGCTTTCGCGAACGAGGATTGGATTATCGACGATCTGAACATAGAAGGTGCGCAACGTCAATTTTATTGGAGAGCGCTAGAGATCACCAACATATTTCTGGCCAGTGTCGTCGCGATCCTCGGTAAGGCGCGCCGTGTGATCTTGCTGGCCGGCCCTGCGATTAAGAAGCTTGTGGATCGGATCGGACCCTACTTTGTGCTTGTCCGCCGCCTTCTTAAGGAGGGCAATTAGCTCGTGATTACCGAGTTGGTGCGCAAGATCGATAGGCGTAAAACCCGTGCTCTCTGCGACATTCGTGTTGGCTCCAGAATCAAGTAATACTCGGACGATTTCTGTCGCACCATTTTTGACTGCGTAGTGCAGGGCTGTTCTGAGATCGTTTGACGATTGGGCATTCACGTTTGCACCTTCGTCAATGAGCAATTGAATCATGTCCTTATCTCCGAGGCGAGCTGCGGTAGAGATGCACCAGCCATTGGGTTCATCTGCATTGGCACCTGCGACAATCGCTAGACGTGCTTTGTCAAGGTCTCTCTTGAGGCACGCTTCCCCAAGTAGTCGGTCTAATTCTCGTTGCGTCAGTTTCAGGTGTGCCATGTTGTCCTCCTTGACCATCGTTGCACTCCATTAATTATTTACCGGATCAACGCTTCGCGCAAGCGAAGAAGTTTAAAGGAAGGACAAAACGCTGCACGGTTGGGCAACTAGTTTCTGTCAATCGGTTCAATCTTTTGGCGGATCGTATCGGCGGCCATGATTTCATCATCGTCGTCGTCGCCTCGGTAATCGAAAACTTAGAGGTGCAAGAATAGCGCCGCGCAACAACCGGCGTTGCGCGGCGCCATGCTGATTGCAAGGCGATTCGCGCTCATTGTTTCTTATGAAAGCGCCGGGAAAGGCCGATCGCTGCGGCGCCGCCGATCGCCAACAAAGCGATTGAAGATGGCTCGGGTATCCCGGTATACGTAAAATTAGAAATGAACTGGCTTGTGGGGTCGGGGCTGCCAGCGGTAAAACCCACAAAGGCGGTCGTGCCCCCGACCATTGCAGGAATATCAATCTGGTAAAGCAACGAGGAAGTCTGTTTCGTTGTCTCGTCCGTAAGCAAGACGCTGAGCGAATTGGCATGGTACGATAGCGCGACGTCAATCGCGTCACCTGAGACGAGGTTAATCGATCCCAGTGGAGATGCCCCTCGCCCTCCATTGCCCCCTGTGAATAGTCCTGCCTCGGAGCTAGTAAGGTCGAAGGCCAGGGCCACGCTATTTGTGATGTCGCTGTAGCCGAAGTCACCGAACGTCGCGCCTTTTGCGGCGGCGCCGGAAGGACTGTTTTGAATAACAAATGCGGCGCCATCGCCGAGGTCGGCCAGTACATTGGTCGCTCGATATGTGAAGGATGCGGTAAATCCGGCGGTCGCCTGTGGCGTCAGAGCGAAGACGCTGCGTGATTCGCCAAAGTCGCCGCTGGTTATTTCGATCTGGCCTGGCGATAAGTTCGGCGCGGATTGCGTATCGTTCTTATTGACCGAGAACTGCTTGAAATCGCCAAAACCGAGAATTGCGGCCGAACTTTTGTCGGTCACGCCCAGCACGATTCCGCAGAAAATCAAGAGTTGCCAACCTTGCAAACGTTGCATCATCGAGTTCCCCTTGTAAATGATCATCGTTGAAGTTGAATCCCAGGCGCAGCCCAACGCCTCAAATGGGCATTTCTTGATGGCGCCTTCCGAACGTCTCAGTGGATGATCGGTACTATTCGGCGATGCCACAGCACTGCCCGAAAGAGAGCCGACCAGAAACGAAGGCCATCACCGGTCCCGTAAATCCGACGTAAGTGACGTGGATGTCGGTTGGCGGCGTGGGCGCACGGAGTTCATTAGCGATGAGCAGAGGATTCACGTCGCCGCGGATTTACCACGAAATCCGAGAAGGCGATTGATGCCCCGAAGATTAACGGGACGTGAAACGAACCGGCAGTCGTCATTTTCCACGTCAGCAGCTTTACCGTCATCGATTTGGAGGACACGCGTCTCCGAGGGCTAACTCTCGACAGACGGTTAGTACGCGCATGGCCAGTTCCATGCGGTCACCTACTCCTGTTCGAGAGAAGATTCGTTCCAAGTGCGTCCGCACGGTTGGCTCGCTGATGCCTAGCGCGAAGGCGATCTGCTTGTTGGCCGCGCTGCGCAATAGTAGCCGCACGACCTTGGCTTGTTGGGGAGAGAGTCGGAGCGACTTGACGACGGCCTGCCACTCGCGCTCGTCCAGCGGTAGAGAAGGCAGTGCTTCGAGAGGATCAGCCGGGGTCTTCGAGAGACGTGCAGCCATTCGCCATTCCCCCGGAAAAAAGAGGGCGTCGACACAAGGACGCTCCGAGAACCCCTGCGACAGGGTATGGAGAACGTGCCCTGGCCGACGCCCCGATCGGGGCGCGGCTGCAAGGCACTACTTCTCCAAATAAAACGTCGCAGTTTTCTCGGAAGCAGCGTCTTGACGCGCTTGCGCGTCAATTCAAATTGTCACCATCACCTCGCGGCAATGGATTGGCGATCATTCTACGCGACCAGTTCATGGCCTCAAAGGAGGCTGAGCTGGGCGCGCACCATGATCCAGAAGAAATAAACCCTGTGCGGCTCGCGAACGACTCGGCCACGCGCCACCTGGAAGAGTAAGTGGCCGTGACGCCTGCGTCACCATAAAGTACGGACAAAAAAACCGCATCCCTGCGGTTTTTGAGCTATTGCAGCTTGGCGAGTGCGGCCAAGGCACCTTGGGCCCGCTCGATCGAACCGAGCGAATCGGTGAGCTTTTTTGCCTCGAACAGTTCCGTGATGGAAACTGTGCCGGACTTGGCCGGCCTGCCGTGGCCGTTCTTGCGATGTCCATTCATGGTGGCCTTGACATTACTGACCTGGGCAGACGAGACCTCGATCTTGTGGCCAGCCAGTTCGGCAATAACATCCTTAGGGCGCGCTGCCGCACCCAGTCTTGCAAACGTCTCCCGTATCTTGGCGGCTTTGTTGACCTTCGTACGTGGCACGATGATTCCTTTTCTAAAACAATATTGTTGTTGACCCACTTACATTCCAAAGCATAACGATAGTAGAACTTTCGTGTAATACTCGCCCCTCGTCGGCGGGGATCATGTAGGCACGGACAACACCGGAGCATGGCGGCATCTACGTGCTTGAATGACGCTAAGCCGCTGGCCGGATGCGCTGGTTAGCGCGCTAGCATTTCGACAGTCGTTGCATGCGTGGTATTGTCGGCCGACCTTCGTGCATTTCTTGCCGCGCAGGTAAAAAACGAGGTAATTTTGAATATGAATCCGGGGATGGTGGAAGCTGCTCATCACGAGGCAGGGCACGTAGTCGCTGGCCATTTCCACAGCATCCCATATGGGCGCGTTGCGATCTTCTATTGCGAGGCGAAAGAGCGCTGGTTTGGTCAGAGCGGTCGCCTTCGTAAGAAGCCACATCCTTCAACTCCAGGAAGGGCTATCGTATCGCTTGCCGGTGTCCTCGCGGAAGCCAAGTACATTGCGAGTCAGCGATATAATCTGACCGTGCAATTTGCATCCGATGCACCATTGCATGATCTTCTGCGTTTCATCGGTGAGCCACGAAGGGAAGAGTGCCCGGGGAGTTTCAGGACTGCATTCACCGTCCCTGACGACGCGAGCCACATGCTGGACGTTTCCGGCGAAGGATTCAGCAGCAGTGACCAGAAAATCTTCCTAGAGAAATCTACCTGGAGGCACCTGAATCTTCGTGATGTCGTAAAGCAAACCATGGCTCTGCTCGATCAAGCGGAGAATTGGGCCGCACTCCAGGCCATCGCACATCAGCTCTGTGCAAAACGCCGTCGGGGGAGCATCCAATTACGGTCTTTGAGATTTCTGGCCTTTGCTCCCCACTTGCCGCCCCAATAAGGCTTCTCTCCAGTGGTGAATCGCCAATCGCGTGAGGGGTTCGCTGACTGGCGCATGGGCGCCATTCTGATCGCATCAGTTAAGAGCACCGACGCAAGTCAGCAAAAGACATCAGCCGCGCACGACAGCAAGCTCGGCCGAACGTGCGACTACTGGTTGGGATCGTATGGCATTACAGTCCCAGTAATACGGGACGACAGAGCACTAATTGAAGCCTTAATACGACACGGGCTTCGGGCGTCTTACTCAAACGTCGCCAATGGGCCACCAGTCGAATTCGCTTGCAATTTGGCGACGGTATTCCGTATCGATCTGTCGAGGCGTCTTTCTAATATACTCCTCAGCCGCCTTCTTCTGCGCGTCAGGCAGCGAGTGGAGATGCCGAATCACCTCAGGCAGAGTTGGCTTCCTATAGATCTTGTCGGCGGAAGACATCTTCGGCTTGGAGTTCGTCCAGATCACGGCGTCCATGCCAACGACGCCAAGCCAAAGCCGAATCTTCTCGATAACGCTTCGGTCTATCTCTTTTCTCGGCGCGATTTCGATTGATCCGCTGTCTGGTTTCTTCAATATACACCCGATGCGATTGTTCGGCTTCTGAGCAAAGTCGTCGAATCTTTCTCGCTTTGCCAGCTTGCACTTTGCCTCTTCAAGATCCGTCGGCGATAGAAGCGCAAAAAAGATTCTAACCGGACGGGCATTTGGCGACAGAACCAACGTGACCCTTTCGTCCTTTGCGATTCGCGCAAACTCGATCGGAAGGAATGGACCATCGCTGAACCAGGGGCTCCGGATTGGGAGGTCTTTTGGATCCCAGACGAGCGACCCCCATCCCAGGCAGGCGATTTCCAAAGCCGACTCCATCTTGATCTACTGGTAACCCAGTCGGTGCGAAATGGCCGCTGAGTATACCGAGGTGGGCGAATAGCTCTTGCCTAGCCGGGAGGTTAGGAGTGTCGGCCGGCAAGCAGTGCCATCCTACACATCACAAATACTTTAATGCAACTGTCACATAACTGTCACATATGTGTCATATAACTGCAATACGCAAGAGTTAAAATACGTTAATAAATCGGATCGGGCGGAGCTGGCTACAGGACCTGCGCAGAAGAGGTGGAACGGAGGGGGCATATGATTAGCGGAAAAGCGATTACGCACTCAATGGCAGTTACTGTGTCGATGCTTGCCTCGCTTGCCCACGCCCAACAACTCAACCTCACGCCCGGCGACGTGAATGGCGACGGGATCGTTAACGCGCAGGATCTGGCGCTGATCTCGTCCAATTGGGGCGCTGGCTACGGAGCGGGAGACGCGAACGGTGACGGTGTTGTCAATGCACAGGATTTGGCACTGGTATCGTCCAATTGGCTAGAAGCCGGACCGACGTTCCAGCAGGTTGTCGATTCCACTCCTGCGCCGCCCGCGAGCGCATATACGAGCGGCTACAACGCCTCCAGCTTACGCCAGATAGGGTTGACGCAGGCGATAGCAGCTGAAGGCAACTACGGCGATGGCGTAACCATTGGCATCGTCGATACGGGCATTCAGGAACCGAGCGGCCCCGCGTTTGCCGGGCGCATATCGCCGTTGAGCACGTGCGCGATCTGCCTGACGTACGGTATTGCCACTGGCATCAAAGATACTATTGGTCATGGCACTGTAGTAGCCGGAGTCGCCGCTGGTGCCAATCCATTGCAGATAGGTGTTGCACCGAAGGCTGCAATTGATGTTATCGGAGATAGCTATGATGTGGGTATTGAAGAAGCAGTAAATGGCGGAGCAAAAGTTATTAATGTTAGTATGCAGGGCGCTATCAACAGTGTGACCGGTATTAATTATGCTGCCGGTAAGGGCGCTGCTATAGTCATCTCAGGTGGGAACTGGGGAGATGTTTACAACGATGATATTTTCTTGGGATATAGTCAGCAGGCATTAAGCCATATTATTCTTGTGGGAGCCGTCACGTCGGCAAATATGGTGGAGAGTTGGAGTAGCGCACCGAGCTATCAGGTTATTGGAACGACAGGAACGCAGGAGGTATTATATTTGAATCCTACCGATGGCACTTATTCCACCAACTACTGTGGAGACGTTACGGTCTGCTCACCTAAGTTAGTTACCACCTTGACCGGGCCTTCCGCGTTATTGTCTTCAGTGTGGCTCATGGCTCCCGGCGACATACCGAATGAGGGATCGGGGACGTCGTTTGCGGCGCCGTATGTGACGGGCGCCGTGGCACTGCTGGAATCCCGCTGGCCGATACTTTTCAAGAACGGCACGACGACGCAGGTTCTCTTCGACACGGCGACGAACTTGGGCGACCCAAGCACCTACGGTAATGGCTTGTTGAACCTGACGGCGGCGTTCAACCCCATCGGCAGTGTGAGTGTGCTGACGCCAAAGGGCAACGTCTCGGTCGATCAGGTGGTGAGTTGCATCAGAGCGGGCGGACCTTTAGGCGCGATGCAGGCGATTGAAGCGGGGCTGACCAATTACACCGTCTTCGATAGCTTCCAGCGCGACTTCACCCAGAACCTTTCTTATCTCATCAGCTACAAGCCTTCATCGACCTCTACGGCGCAGGCGATGGCCGCGCCGCAGGCACAGACCAGCTCCACGCACTTTGCCGACGGCAGCCAGCTTGCCTTCGGCAGCCAGGATGCGATGGATCTGAATCATACAATGGGCCACGCGGCGGATGAGAACTGGTTCGTGTCCTTCACCGACGCCTCCGGTTCTAATTTCGCCGCCGGGCAGGGTTTCCCGGCTTCGGCCTCCTTTGCCGATTCGCTGTGGGGATCGAACAGTTTGCTCTCTCTGGCGTCTTCTTCGCTCGGCATCAGTTCCGGTGTCGCCAGTCTTGCCGAAGGCGGCATGTTCACCGCGATGGGAACGAACGTAAGCAAGAATACCCGCGTCGCCTTCGCCTGGTCCGAGACCAAGGCGTCCGATCCCATAGCGAACAATGGCTGGGCATCGCCCAACGCCAATGCCGCCAGCATGGGCCTGACCACCAAGATCACGGATAGCTGGACGGCGGGCGTCTCCATGAGCCTGCTCGACGAGCAATCCGGCCTGTTAGGCAGCAGCTATGACCCGAATGGTCTTTTGAACTTCGGCAACAGCAACAAGACCCTATCGTTCGGCGTATCATCGGGATTTGCATTAGCCGATAAGACCAGCCTCTTGCTCGAAGCCGCCGCCGCCCGCACCAAAGGCTCCATCGGCTCAGGACTCATCGAGAGCGTCTCGCCGCTCATCGCCACCAGCTACGGCGCATCGCTCAGCCAGCGCGACCTGCTCGATGACGGCGACAGCTTCTCGCTCTCCGTTAAATCGCCGCTCAAGGTCGTCTCCGGCTCGGCGTCGCTCATCACCGCCTCCGTCGCCGATGACGGCACGCCCATCCTCGGCAGCCAGCGCTTCAGCTTAAAACCGAACGGCAGCGAGTTCGACCTCGGCGCCACCTATCAGGCCCCCGTGCACGATAACTTCGAGTGGAATCTCTCCCTCACCGCCCGCCACGACGCGGACAACATCGCAGGCAATACCGATGTCGTGGGGCTGGTCGGGGCAGCCTATAGGTTTTGATTGCCCAATCCCGCTTATTACGCCTATCCTTAATTTCGCACTATGCTGCAAAGAGCCTTCCGAGGCCTTATAGCCAATAGTACGGGGCGCTCAGATGCGCGGACGCGATCGCCAGAGGCTAATCTGCGCTGGCGATTGCCACCAACAAGCCTGTAGATCACAAAACGCTCCCGGTGCCACTAAGCTTGCTCAGGGCGAGCAGAATGGTTGTCGAATCTCGATGGTGGCGACGTTCACTGGCCGGTGGGCTTACGATGCCAGCGCCGCCAACGCAGGAAGTAGTGTCCAATGGGAATTAATAGACCAGAACCGAGAATTGCCACGGTTGAGGGCTCAGGAGTTGGAACTGTGATCGGGGAGCTGAGAGCGTATATGGGAAAGGAATTGACGGACTGAGTCGTATTTTGGTTAAAAATCCAACTGGTATTCACCGCGCTGGATAAACCCTGAGCAACATCATTGTCATTGCCCATCTGGCCGTTTGACACCACGCCGCCGAGCCCGTTCGACCCTGTCCATACTAATGTCGTTTCAGAATTTCCAAATTGGTTAAACTGAACTGGACTGGTCAGACCGCTGTCATAAAGTCCAGACAGTGCCGTCGCCACCAAAACGCCGCGCGTGTTATACACGGGTATGTCATTGTCTTGAGCATTGACGATCGCATTAACGGAATTGGTAGATGCTACTGCGTGCCATTGCACTGAAGGCGGAAGCGTTTTCAACGCGGGGCTAAGCTGTGCCTCCGCGGCAGCGAAGGCATTGTACGTTGCGATGTTTGTACTTGTCGCAGCAGTGCTATCCAGTGTGACAAAAAGAAGCTCGTATTTACTGCCCGGCGGAAGGTTAGGAGAAATGACGGTCGCAGCTGCATGTGTTCCGAGAAGGCCAAGGATAGCGCATAACGTTGCAATAAGACGGAGCCGGAAGTGATTGGCAACGTGGTTCATATCTCGATTCTCCAGTGGTTAAGTTCTTGGTCTGAAGCCCAAATATTGGAATAAAATCCAAATTCAATTCAACGAAGTACGCCCACAGGGCCACTAAGCTCCGTCAAATGACCAGGAATTCTGAATCCTGGACGTCTTTGGAAATAAATCCGGCGCCAATGGCGCCAGGCAGTTAGTACGGCTGTTTTGGTTAGCCGTAAAGATGATCGCAAAGTGGCCGAACGTTCGGCAATCGGCTTTGTCGTTATGTTGCGATCGTATCGATAATCATTAGCTCTAGATCTAAGTGATAGTCCTGCAAAAAGCGGGATACGGCGCTCTTTGAGGTCCTGCAGCCTGAAGTGTGCAGATGACTATTTATTAAATGCGCCAGACGCAAAAACGAGACATCTAGTTTTTGATATTGTCCCGGAGTGTCAGCCATGCGGAGCGCCGGTTTGCCAGTATGCGCAGCGATCAGAAATGAGACAGACGCGCCTTAAGGCTAGGCACTATAGGCTCTTGCGCATGTCATTGAATATTGAGTCTGCAACCATCATAGTAATCGCCATGGTTTCGATATTTGGTCAGTTTACATACAATTGTCCCCGGTCACTGAAAGCTAATGAGCGACACGCTACGGACCACAGAAGATGGCAATCCTACCTCCGACGGTGTGCCGGTTCAGCACGGCATAGAGAAGGACAGCAACTCGGCGACTCATCTCAATGAACTGCTGGCAAAAGCCCGAACTGGTGAGCCGGCAGCACTCAATGCGCTCGTGTCGCGACTAAATGATCATCTATGGATCGGGTACGGCCGTCGCGGTCGCCCATCGGGCCTCAGCCCTTCGCGCAGCATGTCCGATCTCATTCAAGAGGCACTTGCCGGCGTTCCTGGGGCCGTCGCAAACTTTCCAGGGGAGTCGTTTGCCGACTTCCGGCAATACGTACGAAGCACATTGTATTTCAGGCGGTTGCATTGGTCGCGGAACGCCAGATTACATGGCGACCACGAGCGCCGGCATCACATTTGGCGGATGTTGTGCAGCCGTTTCAATGATGGATTAGATGGATTGTCGCCTGCCCATGTCATCTCGCAAAAAGAACAGCAGGCATTGGCGTTTCAGGCACTTGGTCGACTGAATCCGAACGATCAATTCATCATTCGTAGCCGGCTGTTCGAGGGAATGAGCTGTAAGGAACTCGCGACCGCCATGCGGGCCAATGTCGGGGCAGTGCGTAAGGCCTACCAACGCGCGGTTATGCGATTGAAGGCAGAGTTCCTGTCAGTTGAGAGGCGCTGATGTCTTCCATGCGAAATGATAGCGCTGCCTCGGCTGTTGAGCGCTCGGTGGGCGAGACCTACGACCGTGACCGGGAAACCCTGAGCCTCATGGTTTGGCTTGCATCCTTTGCGCCCGATGCATCGACCACCGACTTGACGGAGCCGTCAAGCCATCTTGCCTTTCCAAGGCTAGTGGGACGTTACAGGCTCGACGCACTGTTGGGACGCGGAGCGTACGGTGCCGTATTCGCTGCTGCCGACCTGGAGCGGGGTATCGATGTTGCTGTTAAGATCGCTTGGCCGGCGGTCATGTTCAGCGCTGCGGCCAGCCGTCGCTTTGTCGAAGAGCCGACGATTGCAGCTGAACTGGCCCATCCGGGCATCATTAAGATTTACGATTATGGGTGGCTTGACGCCGTCTGCTTCATTGCCCTTGAACTCATCGAAGGGCCCACGTTAGAGCAATGGGCCGCAAGTGAGACGCCTCCTACCATCACGGAAACTGTATTAGTGATGGAGAAGGTCGCCAAGGCGGTGCACTTCGCGCATCAACAAGGCATTGTGCATCGAGATTTAAAGCCCAGTAATGTTTTGTTGCGTCCCAGTCCGGGCTCGACATCAGCGTTCGAACCGGTCGTTTCGGACTTTGGTTTGGCGAGACGGCCCGACGATCCAGCGTTCTCGATCGCTACGCTCACCGGTGTCGCGGTCGGCACTGACTTCTACATGTCGCCCGAACAGGCTCGTGGGGACTCTAACGTCGAGGCCGCGTCGGACGTGTTCTCTCTGGGGGTCATTCTCTACGAACTTCTCGCGAGGCGGCGTCCGTTCGGCGGACGCACTTCGGACGACATTCGCCGCGGAGTTCGAGAAGACGAGCCGCAACCAATTCGGACCCTCAACAAGCAGGTCACCAAAAATCTGGAGACGATCGTCTTAAAGTGCTTGGAGAAACTCCCTCATCATCGGTACGCCACCGCAGGAGCGTTAGGAGACGACTTGCGCCGCTTTTTCAATGATGAGCCGATCCACATACGGAGGCCGTCTCTGGCACGTCGCGGAATTCGCCTGGCACGGCGGCGGCCCGCGACTACGTTAGTTCTCGCTGGCGCGGTATTTGGAATGCTGCTGTTTGTGTTTGCGATTGCTTTCTGGCGAGAGGATCGCGTTGCGACCGGTAAGCACATCGCCGCTGCAGAAGAGGCGACCAAAATGGCCGAAAAGGCTGAACGCGAGCATCAGTACGCATCTACGATCCGAAGCGCTGCGCTCGCCGTACAGCGAGGCCTTAAGGGTGAGGCGGTGGAGCTATTGAAGGAATCACGGTTCAGGTCGCCTGGCCGTATTGCAAATGGTTTTGAATGGCAATGGCTCTGGAAAAAAGCCAATAGCGCTGAGCGATCCTTCGTTGCGCATCCGGGGGGAGTCTTCGCCGTTGGATTTTCACCCCGCGGCGATATCTTGGCATCGTCAGGCGAGGACGATTATGTAGCGCTTTGGGATACTCGCGATTGGTCCAAGCAGGCGTCTTGGCATTCCCCTATGGGAATAGATGTCAATGCGCTCGCCTTCTCGGCCGATGGCTCCATGTTAGCGATGGGCCGTGACGACGGGAGTCTCGTCGTGCGGTCGGTTCCCGATCAAACGGTCATCTTCGACGAGGCGGTTATCGGAGGGCGCATTTGGTGCCTCAGTTGGCTAGGCTCTGAGGGAAAGCTTGCAGCCGGAGGCGACGGTTCCAAAATCGTCATCATTGACCCAAAGACCAGAGCCAGAGACGAGATTCTACTGACGCGAGACCGGAAACTCGAACATGCTATCGGTCCGATTGATGGCATCAGAGGCCTTAGCTATTTAGCAAGCGGCGAAGTTCTGATTGCCGATCATCAAGGCATCCAGGATTTGCAGTTTGTATATCCAAAAACGCAAACGCCGCCGCGCTCCTGGATGTTCGGCGGAGGGGTTTATGTCGCCTGTCCAATACCCGGTGCCGTTCCTCGCCTACTTCTTAGTACCCAGAGTAAAGCCTCGCCTGCGTTGACGCATTCGATTTCTGTTTGCCAGATTGAAGGACCGCCGCCTGAGGAATTCTGTACGCTCCATGGTAATTCCTCGTTCATCTGCTGTTCGTCAAACGGCGAATCGGCAGCAATTGCTTTCGTGGACGGCACGATCCAAATCTTAAATATCGAGGATGTCGAGAAAGGGAAACCTGCCGTTGCATCGCCACGTCTCGCGCACGCGGGCCGAGTGGTCACCGCAGCATTTTCACCTGATAGTTCGAGGCTAATCTCGGCGGGCGCCGACGGAAATCTTTCGGTCTGGTCAACAGCTAATGTGGTCGCTGGCTTCGACATTTCGCTCGCTGGACGCCCTTGGGGAGTGCGCTTCAGCCCTTCCGGCGAGCAACTCATGATCGTTGAACGGACGCAAAACGACAGCGCCATTGCAAGAATGTACGACGTTGAATCAAAAGTGCCGCAATGGGAAGCACGAGTAGTACCGTACTGCACGTGGCGAATGGACTATTGGGGCTATCGGTGCCGGTTCTCGCCCGATGGAGAGGACGTTGTCGTTCTAGAATCAGGTGGGCAATTGCAGATACGATCGGCTCATACGGGGGCCATTGTCCAACGTTTCGATCCGGGACGATCGACAGTCTGTGAGAACGTCGCGTACTCTCTCGATGGCAAATGTATATATGTCCTTCTACAGAATTACTATTCAGAAAACGGTTCGCCGCGACGCTCTCGCGACCTGGACTATACGCATGTCGTCCTGGATCGCGCAAGTAATCGTGCCATCGAATCTTCCAATAGCAAGAACTTTCAACGTCTCGGCCAGATTCATACTGGCCGCGGCGATCTGTGGTTCGATATGTTCGGGTCACGAGAATGCAGATTGCGAAGAGCAACAGACGAGGTGCCCAGCGTTATTCTTCGCGGCCCAAATGAACGGCTTTACGCTGTGGACGTCTCACGGGATGGTTGGATTGTCGCGGCTACGGGGGCGGAAGGCATTATCTATTGTTGGGACCTCAGGCGGCCTTCATCGTATAAAAAAATGGTCGGTCACGCAGGGCCGGTCGTAGACATACGATTCGCTCGCGATGATCAAACGCTCATCACTCGAGGAACGGACGATACGGTGAGGTTCTGGCATGTTCCTACAAGTAGCGAACTGCTAACACTGGGCGGTCCGGAGGAAAAGATGCTTAATATGGATCTGAGTTCAGATGGAACACTCCTGGCACTCGGTATTGAAAGCAAAGGGCGATATGGAATTGAAATTCACCGTCTTTTGACTCCCGAAGGTAATTCCACCCTTGATGCTACTCCCCAATCTTTACCCGGACGATTTTGAGTTGTCGATAATTGAATCTGAGTCTCCGGGCCCAGCCCGTCTTGAGCCGTTTTCTAGATGCAGCTTGGGATCTTGCATGGGAAGCGCGCGCAACATCTGCGGGCATCGCTATTGCGAGGCCGGAGCTCGACAACGAGCCATCAGTCAGATGTCGATGGCCTGTTGCGCAACAGCTTGAGCAGGCTTCGGGCACCTCGGCCAAAGTTGCCTCGACACAGGAAGTGCGGATGGCTGCGTAATCATGCCGTAATGTCACGTATGGGCTGGCGAAATAGCATAGGGATGTGTGCAGGTGTCGATAGAACCTGGACCACGCCGACCGAGGCCTGCAAAAGTCGTCCGCGATTTCCTCGCGATGATGACGAGCCCCGACAAGTGGTTGCTTCACGCTGACGAAGCCGTCCGTAGTCTACAGTCGATTGGGTTGGCCCCGGCGGTCCCTGAATTTTCCAAAGCGGTACAATCATTAAACGGCACCAAACGCGTGGTCGCCGCCGTATCCCTGCTTTATTTCCGAAAGCATCGACCGGACCTGATAGAAAAAGAGCTTGCGGCGACTGCCGAGGCCGCGGTACATGATGCCCTGATGAGCGAAGACGTTGACGGTCTTCGCATGGCCACCTCTATGCTCTGCCACAGCGGGCTAGTTCCAGCGGGCGCCGTTGCGGCGCTCAAGCTACGAATGCGACACGGCGACAAGCATGTTCGAACAGCTGCCGCGGGCGCCTTGAGCACGACACCCAAGTTCGGGTTACGCCTTTTACGCATTTTGGAACAGGCGTTGAATAGTGGCGAAGACACGTTGATCAGTCTGGCTGCAGCAGCCCTGGCGCGGATTGAGTTCAAGGACAGGACATCTGATGCAATTAACTTTCTAACAGCGGCGCTTCCAAACGCCTCTCCCGTGGCCCAGTGCGCGATTATTTCGACGTTCGGGCGCATGGGCAATGTGGCACGCTCCGTCGTTCCGGTACTGCGTGGAATGATGATTGATGAACAGGTCCATGTCGCGGTGCGATCGTCCATCGCCACCTGTTTTGGAGAATTCAGCCGTAGCGTGAGAGGTGTAGAAGAAGCCTTATTCGAGGCACTAGTGTCCGACGATTGGGAGGTAGTTTCTAGCGCAGCAATTGCGCTGCGGAAGCCGGGGATCAAGATGCCCGCTAATGCGGTCAAGCTGCTAATCAAGAGACTCGGATCAGAAGATCGAAATATTAGAGGTGTCGCAGCACGGGCGTTATGCGACCTCAAAGAGCAGATCGCGATAGCGATTTCCGCGTTAGTTAGTCGGCTTCTGGTTGAAACCGACGATGAGGTGTTAGAGGTAATCGTGGAATCGCTGGGCGTCGCGGGAAAGACGGCAATTCCTGAGCTTATTTCCGCCTTGCGTAAATCGGACGTGCGAACGCGACAACCAATCGGTATCGCGCTGGTGCATATCGGCAAAACGACCGCCAGGGAAGTGGCACAAGCGATAGTGGACGTAGACGATCCGATTGTACAGCAGACTTTGGCTTCGGTCCTGTACCTGATGGGGCCACAAGCATTGCCTGCCGTACCGATTCTGATCACTGCAATCGAACGTGGCGACGATAACAGACGCCGCTGCGCGGTAATGGCCCTGGCCGCGATCGGTCCGGGCGGGCAAGATGCCGTACCGGCCTTGTTGGCGTTACTGAAGAACGCGGATGATGATCTTGGAGGTTGGATTGAAAAAGCCTTGGCGAGCATCGGCAATGAAGCGATACCGATGATCGCCGAGTATCAAACGTCGACTGAACCGTCGATGCAACGCCACTTACAGCGAATCACAACCCGGCTCGGTGCGAGCCAGGCGCCCTGTACCGAAACTCGATTAAGCGCGCTACGTGACGACCGCCTTTTGGAATTCTTCGCGATCGTGGCAGACATCATCAATAATGGTGGCCCATCAACAAACCGTGGTTTGGCTATATGTCTTTCTGAACGGAAGAAGAATGGCACGTTGCCCTTGGGCGTTTCCTGTAGCGATGCGTATGTCGGGACAGCGTTAAAGCGACTGGAAAAACTTGTTGGCAAGAGCAAGGGCAAAGCCAGCGTTCATCTCATCGAGCGTGGCGCATCGCGCCAAAAAAAGGGGGGACTTACTCAGGCGGGACGTGACTTGTTCGCGGAAATCGAAAAATACCGGGCGGCCAAACGCCGCCATGCAGAAAACCGAGTCCGCGATTGACAAGGTCCTCGTATCGCGCTATAGCCATCGGCGAACAACTCCTTTGTTGCGATGGCTACGGACAAATCGCGTTACGACCTTCTTAGGCTCAAGATTCCGAGCGATCAGCTCGGTCGTGAGGCCGTTCTTGCCGCCAATCCGCGGCTTCATCCGGCATACGCGGGCCGTGAATCGAATCTTTCTGACGAAGATTTGAACGGCGCTATCTATGTCGCCATGCGCGCCAACGAGACGGCGCTGATCGCGAAGACCTTAGATTTGGCGCTGGGTCGGCCAGATCCCTACCCGCAGAATAGCCTGGCAGACCTCCGGGCGGCTCTCACCGACGACTATCAGTTTTTCGCGATTTCGCCAGGGCGCAAGCACGCCGAAGAAACGCTGCGGGGCTTGGAAAAAGCTGCCCAGGCTCAGGCAGAAGCATCACTGGGAAGACGAGCGCCCTAACACCTTCTTATTTCCTTGGTCTGCCGGACTGCGCACGATTCGTGCGCAGTCCGAGGCCTTTTCGATCGGTTTGCTAAAAGACACTCGCGTTGCGACAAACGTCGCGACATGAGAACGATCGCCGTTGGTGCAGATTGCCGCAACGGTTGCGGCACACCGGAGGGCGAAGACACCCTGCAAAAGGAGCATCGCCATGATCGAAGCGATCGTAGCGCATGTGATCGGGACGATTATCGTCTGGATCATCGCCGGTGGCCCGGTGAGTCCCTGATCCTCGGGGCTGAGACGTGGGTAATGCCAAGATTGCCCGCGTCTTGGCCGCTTTGTACTTCGCAAGAGCGTCAACGCGACACGACTAAGCCCCTAAAGGTGATTTATGAACTTTTTCGACATGCTTTCTCTTATGGCGACGTGTGGCACGGTCCTATTCCTGGCATTGATGATTCTCATTTCGCTTCCGCATAGCCCGTTGCGGGACATGCTCGTCCAGATCGTCGGCTGGGTCTTTGCCCTGTTCTGTGGCGTCTATGTCATATCTCCGATAGATGTTATCCCCGAAGCCTTCTTGGGGCCGTTCGGCATAGTCGATGACCTAGGGGCGATCGTCGCCGGCGCCTCGTCCGCGATTGCCGCCTATCGAGCCGGCGATGGCCGTCACTCCTAAGGAGCATTCCATGGCCACGGCTCAAGTCCAAGAGATTCCGTTGGGAGCAATTCGGTGGGACAAGAATATTCGCTCGTCGATCGACGAATCTCGCGTCAATATCTACGCATCCAGTCTGCACATTCATGGCCAACTGGTTCCGATCCGCGTCTGTCATGCAGCGCACGGCTACGATGGCCAGGACGGAATGCATCGCTGGCTGGCTGCCCAAAAACTCGGCTGGACAACTCTCAATGCCATCATTGAAGAGCGGACACTCAGCGAAGCGGAGGACATCGAGACACAGCTGGTTGCGAACTCCATCCGTACGGATGTTTCAATTCCCGATCGGGCACGAAATATCGCCAAGCTGCTGCGGTTGAGCGGCCACAGTGCAGCGGAAGTGGCGCGACGCCTGCAACTGTCCGAGACGACGATCACCAAGCTCCTGACGATCCTGAAACTACCGGAAGCAATTTTGGAACAGGTTGGCGCAGGCCTCATCGGTCTGAATGCCGCCTATGAGATTGCCAAGGTATCCGATGTGGAACGCCAAGCGGCCCTTGCGAACGAAGTCGTCCAAGGCCGACTACAACGCGACGGCGTTGCGCGAACTGCCAAACGGTTGCAAAAGCCGGGCCAGCTCGCTTCTGCTCCGGCCGCAAAGCGCGCAGTCGTAACCTTAGACAACGGCCGGTCAATTACCGTAACTGGCGAGCCACTCGATTTTGAAGGTTTTATCTCTTCCTGCGAAGCCGCGCTGGTGAAAGCCAAAAAGGCTCGTGCTCAGGCTCTCTCTTTCTCCACCTTTCTTAAAGTCACGCGCGACCAGGCGCGAGGATGATCTCATGTCTTGGCTAAAACGATTTCGTAGAAATGCCGATCCGCTGGATTCCGAGCTTCTCCGCTGGTCGGCGCGTGACGCCTATCGGGTACGCGACCTGCTCAATGGCGGACTGCTGGTGGTATCACGTAGCGGCGGCGGCAAGACTTCAGCCTCCGGCTTTCGAGTTAGCCGTGCCATTGTCGCTCATCCGAAAAGCTGCGGCCTTATTCTTATTCCCAAGCCCGAAGACGTAGCCATGTGGCATGGCGTCTTCGCGGCCGCTGGACGACAGCAAGACCTGCTCGTGTTCGACGCCGACAAAAGCCCGTTGCGCTTCAACTTTCTAGCGGAGGCGGCGAAACACGGTTCGACGCGCGAAATCACTCGCTGCATGACAACCATCGGCGAGACGTTACGTGCTGGAGATCAAAGAGGACGAGGAGAGGATAGTGCGTTCTGGGAACGCGAAACAGAACGCATGATCCATAACGCTGTGGAGGTACTCAAGCTGGCGCGTCGCGCTATTTTGGCGCCGGAGATCCAGCGCTTCATTGTTTCGGCTGCATTCGACCGCGCACAACTTCATGACACCGCTTGGAAGGCAGGCTTTCATTGTCGCTGTCTCAATGATGCTTTCGACAGCGAGAAAACGGCAATGGAATCGCATGACTTCGAGTTGGCAGCCGATTATTGGCTCACCGAGTTTGTAGCTATGGCAGATCGCACGCGGTCGTCGATTTTAACCGGCGCGCTTGGCCTTCTTCACGTCTTTAATACCGGGCTCGTCCGCGAGCTGGTGTCGACGACAAGCAATGTCGGTACGGAGATCATGCTCGAAAAGGGCAAATGGGTATTGGTGAATACTCCTCCGGCACGGTTTGGCGACATGGGGCGCCTTATCAACGCCGGCTGGAAGTATTTGACTCAGCTCGCAGTGCTACGCCGTCAGGCAAACACCGACGATTTCTTTCATGTCTGCTGGTGTGATGAAGCTGCGGAATTCGTAAACAGTTTTGACAGCCACTATGTCGCGCAGTGCCGCTCACATCTTGGTTGCTTGGTGTTCCTCGCCCAATCTCTGCCTTCCTTTTACAGTGCCCTCAAAGGAGAGAATGGCCATCAAGCCCAAGCTCTCCTTGCAAACTTCAGCCATCGTATTTTTCATGCGTTAGGGGACATTGAGACTGCTCAATGGGCGAGTGGTCTACTGGGAAATCGTTTGGAAATGCTCGTTGGCGGCTCGTTGCAGCCAGCGACGGACATCTTTGATGAACTCGTAGGCTTTTCGCGGTTCTCCGGGAGCTTCTCGTCCCACTATGAGCCGGTGTTGCAGACGGGCGTTTTTCTGAATGGCCTGCGCACCGGCGGGCCTCGTAACGATTTCCTCTGCGACGGGATCTTAACACGCTCCGGAGAGCCGTTTGCCTCAGGCGAGAACTGGATTCCTGTCACCTTTCGTCAGGGCTGAGCCATGCAACCACAATCAAACAATGGCCCCGATATTCGTGGCGGCTTCCATTGGCTCTATCTGCTGGTGAGCGGACACGCGACCTGCATGACAGTCTTTACCCGTCATAGCTTCGGCGTCGAGGCACTCGGCGCTAACGGACTGGCGGCGTTGGGCGTCATCTTCGCTTACCTGTGCTACAGCAATAGCCCGGCTGTCTTTCTGTTCGGAGAGGTTTGGTTCGTCGCTTTGGCACTGCAACGAATCGTCACTTTCATCCGCGTGCGCTTCGGTTGGCGCGCGCATAGCCGTTACGAGGGCTATCCCTGGCTTGGATTCCTCGTCCCATTTGTGCGTAGAGAGGACACGGCCAAGATCTGGGAGGCATTCGTTTGCTTCCCACTTGGCTCATACCTGTGTCAATTCGATCAGGCTGTTGGCCACTTTGTGTTCCTGGGCTTTTTCAGCCTGCTGTTCAAAACCGCCATCAACAGTGAAATCCGTCGCAAACGGCTTCAGAACATGCGTGATGCCGAAATCGAAATGCAGCAACTACTGGATCGATTTAAACAACGAAACTCATAGGAGAATCGATATGGCGAACAACAAACCCAGCGAGCGTCCGGCCTTCAGTGCGCCCCTGTATGCAGCCCTCAGGCAAGGAAGCAAGGAATTCAGTCAAGCGCTACAAGCACTCCCGAGCAGCATCCGAACGGTGGAAGAGCCTGGCACGCTTGGTAATCCCACTCCGCAAATGGTGACCGAACAGGCTCAAGGCCATTCGTCCTTTCAGGATTTTTTGGATCGGTACGACAGCAGGGCCAGCGAACGTGAGCAGACGCGGGACATGGAGCGGTAACTCAGGAATCGAAGCGATTAAACTGAACCTGCTTTGTAATCATGAACCCGTCTTCGCGGTATTTCGTTTGCGATCGCTGTGATGCGAAATGGTTTGCACATCTATCGCAATCGTCTTGCCCTCGATGCCAGCAAATCATGGTTTCGAATGAACAGCTTGAGCCGCCGTGGCGCAAGCACTCTTCGGACGACTCGCCTCCCAAACGTCCCGCTGAAGCTTTAAATAGGGTGCGAGTTTCTCTTAAGGGCATTGGGGTAACGCCAGACACGATCTTGGTCACTGTTGAACAGTTGGCGACTTTGTTGCACGTCTCCAAACGGTCTCTCTGGCGTTTTCAGGCAGCAGGCCTAATACCGGCACCCGTCCGCATCCGCAAAACGATTCGCTGGCGCCTATCGGACATTGAAGATTGGATTGTGGATGGCTGCCCTCCGATGGTCAGTGGGAAGTCAAGGAAAACGGACCATCGCGTTCAACCCTAGAAAGTCGAATCCTGTGTCAATCCGAAGGGATGTGCGGACGCCCTAAATCGTTACTCGACGTTTCCTACAAACTTTCATGCCACGTGCGAAGACACAATCCGAAGCTCTAACGATTGGCCAACTGGCGCGGCGCTGGAGTGTGAGTGTCTCGCGCGTGCGGACACTTGTAGACAAGGGGGAACTTCCAGGGACATTCGAGATACCGTCCGCCGGTCGCTACGGTGCCACCACCAAGATTCCATTGGCAGTCGTTCATGCTGCCGAGCAGCGATGGGCTACCGGCGCGCTGGCGGAGGAGGCGGCAGCTCGTCCGCAACGTCGAACACGTGGCACACCGGCGGCGTTCAGGCATTTCCCTGAGCTTGCCGACCAGCCTGAGCCCGTCGTTGAATCTCCCGTAAACGGGCGACGTTGAAATGGACGTAACGCCGAGTGGTGCGGGTATCGGTTTGTCCAAGCAGTTCCGCGAGTTCGATATCACTAATCGCCCCCGATGTCTCCGTAGCAAAGGTATGGCGAGCGCTATAGAGGACCAATCGCTCGCCGGCTTTAAGGCCGAGGCCCGAACGCATACGGATGCGATCCATCTTTCGGCAGAGGCAGTCTTTCGAATATGGCTTGCCGCGAGCATTACGAAACACTCGGTCGCTTGGCTGGTGGTTGGCGCGGGCCAGCCAGCGGCAAAGCTTCCATATCGCGTCGGGGAGCGGAATGACTCGTGGTTTTGGCTGCCGCTGAGTCGTGATCGTTTTGTGGTCAGGGAGTATCCAGACTCCCTGTTCGAGGTCGACCCATTCCCATTTCAGCTTACGAAGTTCGCCCGGCCGGCATCCGGTAAGCCGCAAGGAAACAAGGACTCTTCGAAAGGCCGCGTCGCTATTCCGCAACAAGGCACGAAATTCGGATGGTTCGATCACTCGAGTCCGCATCCGGGCGCGAGGTTTGACGTAACCCGCAAGCGGATTATCGACGAGAACGTCGTGGCGCACAGCCCAGGAGAAAACCGATTGCACGGCGGCAATCGTGTCCTTGAGCGTAGTAGGGCTATACCGGGTGTTCAACTGCTGTTCAATCTTTGCCAAGTGAAGCTTTCGAAGTTCGCCGACGCGGATTTGCCCCCCCAGCACCTTCAGGGCGCGCAGCAACCGGTAGCGGTAGCTCTGATGTGTCGTCGGTTTCCGACGAGCCTTGAGGTCGTCGAGGAATTCGTCAGCCAAATCGGCGAATGGAGCATCGAGCCAGTCCCGGGTGACGGCGCCACGTTTTTGCTCGGCCCGAAGCTCCCGCAACTTGCGGCAGGCGACCTGGAAGTCCTTGTCCAGATAGACCCGCCGACGATTGACGGAGGTGCAGAAATAGCCGCTGGCTTCGTGGAGCCAAGGCTTTTGAAGATGACGACGCGACATGACGGACCTCCCGAAAAAACATGGTTGACCATGTCCTGGAAAGTCCGATTCGGCCGGCCCGCGACCCGTGATTGTGGGTACTATTGTGGGTATCGCGGGCCGGTCGGTCGTTTTGAGTTAACGCAAGTCTTTACGCTGTATAGTGGAGCGGAAGGGAGTCGAACCCTCGACCTCTGCATTGCGAACGCAGCGCTCTCCCAACTGAGCTACCGCCCCAGAATGCGACCAAACAGGCCGCCTGCTGAGTCCCACGAATGGGCTGAATTCTAGGTTTGGTTACGTGCCTTGTCAAAAGCCCGGCATAGGCGGTGTATTTGTCGTGATCGCGAGGTGCGGAGTGGCTTGCTACAGCGCGTCCGCGGCGCTAGGACTAAGTCCCCTGGTGCGGGGACCGTGGCCGGAAGAGTATCAGATCTCTGGTTGCTCGACGCCGGCGAGGCGGTTCTTGCGTGCTTGGGGTTTTGCCCCTTAGCACGTTTTATTGACGGCGGCCGGCGGGCTAGGAGGGTTTGCCTGGGGGTCCTCCGGAGGCAGCAGATCCGCCAGCGTGATCTGGCTCAGCTCGTGACGCTTTGCAGCGGTCACATCCTCCAGAGTCTTTTGCAGCTTCGTCAACGTGTACTCGGCCAGTGAGCCGTTCGAAGGTACGCTGGCCGTCAACGGGCCTTCGATTGCTTCGAGCAGATCCAGCACCGTGACGTCCTGCGGGCGGCGCTGCAGCATGTAGCCTCCCACGACACCGCGCGTCGAACTGAGGATCCCATGCGTCACCAGGCTGCGAAGGATCTGCAGCAGAAAACGCTCCGGCATCGCGTTACTAGCGGCAAGCTGACTGCAAGGAACCGGCGCGCCAGTCTTCGACTGCGCCAATTGCAAAGTTGCCTGGATCGCGTAGACGACGGTGCGCGACAGCTTCATGATGTGGCCCCGGATTCTTTCCGTTTGCCCATGCGCCACGGCGCCCTCAGCGGGCCCCCGTCTTGCCCGCGAGAAAGTCTGACTTTAACCGGCGTGCGCATGTGTTGCAGTCCAGCCCAAGGTCGGCAACAACGAAATCGAAGTTACTACCTTTGGGCATCCCCGTTCCTTAATACCCGCAATCCGCATGCAAAATCAATCTCTCTTGCGCCGAATCCGAGTAATTTTCGAGGTTTTTCGTCACGCGTGATGATTGGCGGGCGTGGCGTGTTTTTGATCACCGCGCGCCGGTTGCGTCAAAGCGTGGACGAACAGCAAGGCACCCCCGCTGACGAGGAGGCTGTCGGCGATATTGAAATTGGGCCACTGCCAGGGGGGCCACTGAAAGAGAATCCAATCGCGGACGGCATGCATGCGCGCCCCCGGCATTTCCGGGATGGCCCACAATCCCAGCCGATCGTGCAAATTGCCTAACACTCCCCCCATCACAACCGCCAGCGCCACGGTCAGCAGCCAGTCGCGCGCGGCGCCGGCGACGAACAGCCAATAGCTGATTCCCACTAGTGCGACGAACGACGCGACGGCAAACAGCCAGACTTTGCCCTGTCCGACTCCAAACAGGGCTCCCTGATTCGTGCTGGTTTGCAGGCCGAAGTACGGCTCCCAGATCCACCAGACTTTGAACTCGTCGTGGCGGGGCATGCCCAGCCAGCCAAACACCCAATGCTTGGTCGCCAGGTCGACCGCGCAGCCGATAGCCGCGATCGTGACGAACACCAGGTATCGATTCAGGGGAACCCGCTTCATGGCAGGTCGGTCTCTGTTTTTCGCGATGAACCAGGCGAAACCGGCGGACTCTACCCGCCTTCGCCACGTGAATGCTACGACCTTAGGGCTATCGAGGCCCCTGCGTCAAGATCGCGAGCGGCGGAGCACCGCTGGGGGGGGGATCGATTCGCATCCTCGGCGCGGAGGAGGTCGGCTAGCGGTGAATGGGCTCGTCGCCGGGGGCGAAATCACGAGACAATGCCTAGCCCGGCAGGCTGGGCATCGGCGACGCTGGCAGCGCGGGTAAAAGATCAACCAGCGAGGCGCCGAAGCCAAGCTGGGGTATCTTAGCCGCCGGAAATCCCGCCGCGGGAAACTAGCGCCGCTCGAGCTGCGACGCACATTTGACGCACAGCGGAGCGTAGGGGATCGCGTTCAGGCGGGCTTTGGGGATCTTGACCCCGCATTCCTCGCACTGGCCGTAGGTGCAGTCCTCGATCCGCTCGAGGGCCGACTCGATGGCCACTAGCGTATCCTCTTCGTTTTCCATCAGCGACAGGGTGAATTCCTGCTCGAAATTGTCGCTTCCCAGGTCGGCCATGTGAATGGGCATCGACGACTGGTCACCGGCCCCGTCAGGGCGGTTCTTCTTCAAAGCGGCATTCGCCAGCTGATTCACTTCCCCGCGGAGTCGGGACCGCAGTGCCAGCAGCCGTTCCTTGTAGACTTTCGACTCGGCCTTCTTCATCTGAGGCAATCTCCGGCAGAAATCTCTCAACGGACCCCGCGTGCGGTGTGCAGAGACTTTCCATTGTAAACGCCTCAAAACGGCTGTCAAATTGCCATTTAGCCGGTGGAACAGATCGCGCAGTAGCTACAAAGTCCCGCCGCTTGCCAGCGGCGATTGCGCTAGGCCTATCGCCGACTACGTGCGACAGCCCAGGCGATGCCGGCCGGGATGGCGAGCAGCGCGATTCCTAGGATCGCCGCCTGCGGCCAACCAACGATGAAATACGTGTCGTGGATGAACAGATCCACTGCCAGTAGGTTACTCATTCTGACAGTGTTTTTAGAGTTTGGCGCTTAGGTCCGCAATCTAAAGGACATACCGTCACCCTCAATGTGGTAGACGGATTCTGCCAGCGACAGCCGCGGGTGATCAAGCAATACAACGACGGATGCGGCCCCCAGAAATCTGCCCTCCTGCCGAAGACAATTACCACATGGGGCGAACCGTCATGCAGGAAAAGACAATATTGGCATTTGACACGCTGCGCCGGGCCAAGGAGCGCTGGCGTGGGTGGTCGGGCTACCAAGACGCCTTAGTGCGCGGCAGTGACGGTCGCCGTGTCATTGCCCAGCAGGTGGTCCGCTATCGGGCGCTCCTGGGCACAACCGATTTTCTCGATCTCCTGCGGCAAAGCTTGGATGGCGCAGATGTCAAACTCGTACCGAAAAAGGTAACGGAGCGGCCCGTCGTCCTGTGTTCGCATTGCGGAAAGCCATTACGAGCCCCGTTAGCCCAGCAATGCCTGGAATGCGGCGCTGATTGGCACCTACGACCGACAACCGACCCGAGTTAACTCACATCCGGCGATGGGGTCGTGGTGCGGTCCGAGATTTCCAAGCCGCCCCTCCCGCCGGCTATCATGGGGTGATGAGTAAAATCAACGAATCACTTCGCGAAGATTTTGCCACTTTCCTGACTGCGTTGGCCGCCGGTCACTTGGATAAAGAGAATTGGTCGCGATTCGTCATTGAGCATTACCACGACACATTGCTCGAATCGGTCCGCGTCCGACTCGTCCGGCTCGAAATAGAACCGGAAAATCCTTCAACATTCCCCGGTGTACACGCCGAACAGTTGCGTGCTTGGGCCGATGAACTCCGGCGAGACCACCACAGGTTTTCCTGATCGCCAACCTCAAACTGACTGCGATTGGGCAGTAGTTGAGTCTGCGATTTCCAAGCCGTCCCTCCCGCCGGGTATCATAGAATGATGAGCGAAGCCGAGATCATTCTTGCGAGCGAGCCTGACTACGACGGCCTGTTCGCCGAGATCTATTTTCGCGGTAAGTTTTTTGCTCGCCTTTCATGCGATGACGGAACGATCATGCTTGAAACGCCCGGCCCTGGATTGAACGAGGCGGCAATCTTGCACAGCGTCGAATTGTGCGACTTCCTCCATGCCGTTGAGCGTGCCCGACAACGCTTGCTCGGGTGAATAGCCTTTGGACTTCAAGCTTCAAACTGACCACCATTGGCGATGGGTAGCTGGTCGTTCTGCAATCGGCGATGTCTAGGCTGCGTTCGTCCGTAACCATCCCGCCAGGTACCATCGCGGCAGGAAACTTCATCTTTCGCTTGCCACCGCGTTTCTCGTCATCACGTTCGGTGCCATCACGTTGGCGGCAATAAGGTTCGTCGCTCGCAGTATCGGCGCGGAGGCTTGGTTTCTAATTATTGCCCTTAGCCCGATATGGATTCCCATTGGTTTTGCGGGCTTTTTGCTCGGCCGCAAACAGGCAAGTTTGACACTCTTGGTCTTATTTGCGGCCACCGAGGCGATCGCTTCCGCGTTGTTCTATTTCCTCGTCAGCATATATGGTTAATTCCTGATTTCAGAATGCCCCACAACCCCTCAGGGCGGCTTTTTCATGCGCCCATCCTGCGGTATATCATGGGGGCATGAACCAGCCCAAATGCCTGCCATTTCCGCCCGCTGCTCGCTTCAAGCGAACCGAAATTCAATCCATTGAATTTGACGGGGACTTAGTAATTCGGATTCAGGCGGTGGGACCATCCACGTTACGAGTCATCTTTCATAATCCGGTATGGTTTCGCGTATTGGACGAGCGCGATCTATGCGAGTTCTGGGATAATTACCACGAGGGCAACGGATGGCTCTACGAGGTTGAGCAAGGAGGATGGCTTGAACTGGAGAAAAAGCGACCGCTTTTTAACTCTCACGTTGTCGTCAAAGGGCTGCGAGAATACCTGCTTGTTGACGATCAGTGCGTCAGCATTTTGACCGTCGAGCACCCTGAGATAATTTCAGACTGACGCACCACCGGCAATCGTCCGAACTTGATGCTCTGACGACCCTGGCGTAGACTATTTCTCTTGCGCGTCGTTGACGCGCCAAACCGCCGGAGGCGTCAGCAATTAGCGTGGCAGCGAAGACCGATCTCGCCTTCCAGAAATGCATCTCGCCGCGCTGCGGGACGACCTACGGCATCGACGAGGTCCGGGTCCAATGCGAGGCGTGTGGCGATCTGCTGGACGTCGTTTACGACTGGGACCGGCTGCGCCCCCCCACGTCGCTGGCCTACTTCGAAGAGAAATGGTCGCGCCGATTCGATCCGCTCTGCCTGAGCGGCGTGTGGCGCTTTCATGAGCTGCTGCCGTTCGCCCCGTTGTCGCAAATCGTCACGATCGGCGAAGGGCAGACCCTTTTGCAGTTGGCCCCCTCGGTCGCCCGCTTCGTCGGTTTGCAGCCCGACCGGCTGTACCTGGAATATGAGGGGATGAACCCCTCAGGCAGCTTCAAAGATAACGGCATGTCGGCCGCGTTCACGCACGCCCGCACGATCGGGGCCAGCCGCGCGGCCTGTGCTTCGACCGGCAATACTAGCGCCTCGCTGGCGGCCTACTGCTCAGTGACGAAGTTGATGAAGGCGGTCATCTTCATCGGCACGGGCAAGATCTCCTACGGCAAGCTATCGCAGGCCCTCGATTATGGCGCGCTGACGGTGCAAATTGCAGGCGACTTCGACGACGCCATGGCGCGCGTCAAAGAAGCCTCGCGCGAACTGGGCATCTACCTGGTCAACAGCGTGAATCCCTTCCGGCTGGAAGGGCAGAAAACGATCATGTACCGGGTCCTGGAAGGGCTGCGCTGGCAGGTCCCTGACTGGATCGTAGTGCCGGGCGGAAACCTCGGCAACTCGAGCGCCTTCGGCAAGGCCTTCTCCGAGCTGCGCGACCTTGGTCTGATCGATCGCGTGCCACGATTGGCGGTGATCAATGCGGCCGGCGCCAATACGCTGTACGAACTATACGATCGCCGCGGCGTGCGTTGGAACGACGGCACGCCCAATGTCGACGTCGTCGAAACGTATTACGGCGAGCTCGATCGCCTAGGACGCCGGGCTTCGACAATTGCCAGCGCCATCGAAATCAATCGGCCCGTGAACCTTAACAAGTGTTTGCGTGCCCTGGAAACATGCGACGGCGTGGTCCGCGAGGTTTCGGACCAGGAAATCATGGACGCCAAGGCCCAGGTCGGCGCCGGTGGGCTGGGCTGCGAACCGGCCAGCGCCGCGAGCGTCGCCGGTGCAAGATTGCTTCGTCACGAAGGCGTCATTGGCGCCAACGAACGCGTGGTCTGCATCCTGACGGGCCACCAGTTGAAGGATCCGACTGCCACCGTGGCCTATCACACGACCGATCAAGACAAGTTCAACGAGGTGCTCGGAAGCCGGGGCGTGCAACGGGCCGCTTACGCCAACCGCGCCGTCGCCGTGCCCAACGACTTCGACGAAATCGTCAAAGCGATTCAACTCTATAGTTAGTGAGCAGTAGGCGGTGGGCAGTAAGAAACTGCTCGGTCCGCTTCCTTCATAACTGCTTGCCGAATTCATTCACTGCCAACTGCCCTCAGCCAACTGCCTGCTATGACACGCATTGCCATTCACGGAGCCGCGGGCCGCATGGGACAACGCTTGATTGCGCTGGCCGCGGCCGAAAAGGATTTGCAGATCGTTGCGGCGATCGATCGGGCGGGCCACGCGCAACTCGGACAGGACGCCGGACCGTTGGCCGGGGTCAGCCCGCTCGGCGTGAAGCTGAGCAGTACGCTCGACGTGCCGGCCGATGTGGTGATCGATTTTTCGAGCCCCGCCGGCGCCGTGGCGATCACCAAAACGTGCGTCGACAAGAAGTTGCCGCTGGTCGTGGCGACGACCGGACTCGAAGCTGCCCAACTGGCTGACGTCAAAGCGGCCGCCACGAAGATTCCGCTGCTCTGGTCCCCCAGCATGAGCCTGGCCGTGAACCTGGCGATGAAACTGTCAGGCGTGGCCGCCGCGGCGCTTAAGGATCATCCAACCGGCGCGGACGTTGAAATCATCGAGCGGCATCATCGTTTTAAGGAAGATGCCCCCAGCGGCACGGCGCTCCGATTCGGCGAGATCATTGCCGGCGAGATGGGGCAGAAGCACCAGCAGCATGGTCGCGAAGGCCGGCCTGGCGCTCGCCCGCATGGCGAAATCGGCTTTCACGCCGTCCGGACCGGCGACAATCCCGGCGAGCACACGATCATCTTCGGCCTGTTGGGCGAGACCATGGAAATCACCGTCCGGGCGACCAATCGCGACTGCTACGCCCACGGCGCGTTGAGTGCGGCACGATTCTTGGCCGGCAAACCGATCGGCCTGTACGGCATCGGCGACGTGCTGGGACTGTAGAATGCGGTAGTTGGGCGGTGATTTGAAATCGACGCGCGGATTAGCTGCACGATCCGATCGCATCGTCCCTCACGCTGCCCTCACCCAGAGGGAGAGGGGTTCTAAAAACGCACTCGATCGTGTCTAGCTACCGACGACCGACTACTGGCTACCGGTTACCGAGTACTTTCTTCCCGCCAACCAACTGCCCTCTGCCGACTTCTAATGGCTAAATGCGAAGAAGGCTATCTCTGTGACGTGTGCGGCGGCGACGTCGAGGAAATCGTCGATAGCGATCTGTACCTTCGCTACGTGATCGGGATGATCGATCCCGAGACGCTGCATACGACCGCCGAGCGCCATATCCGCTGCAATCCGGCGCTCGCGCAATTCATTGTCGACGATGAATTCGCGCCGGTCGTGGTCGAGGGGCCTTTTGATAAGCGAGCGCTCGATCGGGCCTATGTGCGCGAACGTGAAATGCTGGTCACCCGCGGTTGGCGTCGACTGCGCGAGCTCTCTGGCCAGGAGGGACTAGCGATCATCGATTACCCCCTCCCCGAAATCCGCGCCCGCAATGCCGACAAAGCGCTGTAGAGCCGCGAAGCGGTAATGTCGAATGTCTAATTCCAAATGTCTAAAGAAAACAAAATGAGGAATGTCGAATGACGAAGCGCTCGTCGCAGCGCGGTGTTCTGCGAGTTGCACCAACGCGGCAAATGTTTCGGCACCCCATTCGTCATTCCGCCCTTCAGATTTCTTTCGACATTAGACTTTCGTCATTCTGTTTCTTCGTCACTGCCCGCTGCCGACTGCCCACGAATTTTTCCTCTAGAAACTAGGCCAGCGTTTGTGGCATAGTCGTGGTTAGCCGATTTCGGCCTGAGGGCCGATTGTGTTTGTTAACGACGTTCGGCGGCAAATGGGTCTAGTTCTTGCCCTGTCGCCCGTCCCGAGGACCTGGACTGCGCGATGCATCG
>DASYDW010000039.1 GCA_036499395.1 Pirellulales bacterium | reverse complement strand
CGCACGCACTCCTGGCTCAACCGCGCACGGCGCTTGTTGATCCGCTGGGAAAAGAAAGCCGCGAATTATCTGGGCCTGCTCCATTTTCAATTCGCTATCGTCGCCTTGAGAGCCGCCAAGGTTCTCGGATAGGCTTTTAGGGGAAAAGCCTCGCCGCACAAAACGAAGACGCCCGTCGAACCACGGGGCTCGACGGGCGTCATGTTCTGTTTCGAAGCATGCTAGTGGCATGCATGGCCACGGTCAGAGATTACTTGGCGCGAAATCGGCGACGGAGGCCGAATCCGACTAAGCCGAGCATTGACCAGATCAAGAATGTGCCCGGTTCTGGCGTGGTTAGCTGACCGTTTCCGCCAGGAAGTGCAACTACCTGATCTTGATTTGAACTATTTGTGATCAGACCATTGGAATCGTAAGTCGGCGCACCGTTAGTCGCGACGATCGCGAACAGATTCGCTACCGGGCCGGCACTCGCAAGCTGGCCGAAGGCGCTGGTCATATACTTATCGGCCAAGTCGATGATATTGTTTGCTGGATTAGAAACGGCGCTGAGAGTATTCGTTACCCGGACATAAGAGGCGGCAGTCGTCCAGAAGGCATTGTTGGCTGCCGGGGTGCTTAAGGTTAGGAGTCCGGCTGGCACGTCCGAGCTTAGAGGCTTATCGTATTCAAGTTTCCAGATCGCCAATTGGAAAGCGGCCCGGGCGATCGGATCTGTGAAGACGGGGCTGCTGCTGCCACCGTTGCCCGTGATTTCGACTTGCCACATTGCGGCAATCTCGTTGGCCGCAGCTAATCCCATAGGAGTGTCGGGATTGTTGATCGGGCTAGGAGCATTCGGTAAGAATGCCTGAGTATACGTGTACTGCGTGGATCCAGGACTGACAGGTTGCGGAATCTCGATGCAGAAGCTCGTAAAACTGCCGGTCGAACCGTAGTTGATATACCCAGGATTAGGTCCCGAATCAACCGTCCACTGGAACTGGCCACCCTGTCCGGTGTTGACCGCTTCTTGACCTGAATTGAAATTGATATTGATCGATCCGTCACCGCCGTTAAATGTGCCGAGATTGGCGGTAAAGGTTGCCTGCGATTCCGCGGCAGCGAGAAGCGTGACGAGCAAGGCTCCCAACGTCCAGAAGGTTTTGACAAGCTTCATTGGTAAATCTCCTGATTTCCTTGAGGGCCGCCTTAACGCAGTTCGCGGCTGTTATGGTCTTCTGTAGGCCATACGCGGCTAAGGATGAGTTCCTGACAAATTTTTGGGGGATCGTGGATTGAGCAAGCAACGCCAACTTGACACTCCGAAGCCCGAGGTGGGCCGTTGTTGCGGATGATTTAAATCGGCGCAAGTCGCTATTGAACAATGGGTTCTGCGACAAAATGCCGCGGCTGTTCGGGCGACACCGGTCCGCAAATCGGACACGGCTTCAACTGACCGCGGAGGCATGGTTACCGCATCCAGCTTGCGCCGCAGAATAGCGGCCAAGGAGCGCACGTCTGGCTCCTTTAAAAGGCTCGAATGGCTGCCCAGAATTACCTCGACATCCACCGTCGCGGCGTATTCGCCCCACCCCAGATCATGGCGCGGAACGTGAATCAGCAGCCGGGTGCGCAGAAAAAGAGCCGGCCACTTAGAGTAAGACCGGCTGAAAGACCGCAATATTTTGAGTGGCAAACATCGCGAAACGGACGAATGCTGCTATTTCTTCCGCCAGCGGCAGAACCCCGCTACGCACAGACCCAACAGGCTCCAGCCCGCGAGACTGGTTGGCTCGGGGACTGCAGCAGAAAACTCAAAATTGGGCCCCAAAAAGGCTGTCTGCGAGTAGTCTACACCTTGGTAGATCTGGATTGTTGGGTAATCCAGTGACCCATTGTAGTCGAAATAGTATGGACCCTCAGACCCATTAGACGTCAACGTAATGCCCGAGGTGACGATGGAGCTCACCGGGATACCAGAATTTGCTGGATTGCCGCCGTTCTCATTTTCATTCGGAGCAGAAAAGCCTGCCAGCATATACGTATGACCGGCTAAAAGTTCGGTTGCAGTGACAGATTGTGACACAAAGTAACTGTACCCTGCAGGCCCACCCACGATGGCGTCACCGGCGCCGGGGCCGATCGTGGTCTGAACTAGGGGAACCGTGTGGCTTCCTGACGCGTCATAGATTGCGACATCATGGGGATATACTAGCGCGCCGCCGTTTTCCGGCGGATAGGGGCTGAGGTAATAGTCTAGCGCAGTAACTATGATGTTTGTATTGGGCGTAAACAGCATGCCGTCGTTTCCAGCTTGCGTATATACCGCGCCCGGCCCCGGCACATCCATGGCGAGATCCGCCCGCACGTCCCGCACTCTAGACGTCACTATCAAAATGGCTACCAGCCCGAATATGAATGAGGTCTGTCGCACGTTAAGTGGCCTTTCTGAATCGATGATTACAGTCACACACGCCTATCTGCTCTGCCCTTACTACGCCCGCCGGCAGGGCATCCTGACGTCGGATCGAACCTTATTTCCCAAAAATCGGCATCCGGTAAAGACGACTGCTAAAAATCGGCGCTTGTTGCAAGTGACCATCCCCTGGCTCAAACCTTGGAATGCCGCAGGGATGAAGGGAATGCCGGCATAAAAGGCCGCGTTTGAAGGTCTGCCCTACCGGTCGACGACCAGGGTAGCGATTTTCGGCACGACAACTTCTCTTCCAGGGACAACGATTTGAATCGCAGCAAGTCGCTACCGAACAATGGGTTGTGGGATAGAATGCCGCGGCTGGCTCGGCCGACACCGGTCCGCTAATCGGACGTAGAATCAGCCGACTACCGCGGCATGGTCACCGCGTCCAGCTTGCGCCGCAGAACAGCGGCCAAGGAGCGCACGTACGGCTCCTTTAAAAGGCTCGAATGGCTGCCCGGAATTACCTCGACATTTACCGCCGCGGCGTATTCGCCCCACCCCAGATCATGGCGCGGAACGTGAATCAGCGGCCGGGTGCGTGCGCGAAATAGCGAGAGCCGTCCCGCATACGGCGCGGGCCGGTACTTCAGGAAGGCGCTGAACAGCCTGGGGATCAGGTGCCGGCCGCGATCGGTCGATTCTCTCAACTCGAAGAAGTCTTCGTGCGTAGGGGTCGGCGGCGCGCGTCGCTTCAGACCCAGTCGGGCGATCAGAAAGTCGCGCATGCGATGCAGGCGCTGCCGTATTTTCCGGCGCAACGGAAATTCACGCCAGTTCCTGATCATGCCCAGAAACCAGCGTGGGAAGTTCCACAGGCAGGCCGGCGCCGCGCGCAGCACACCCCGCAACGATTGCGGCGTTTCCCAGGCCGGCGGCGTGTCGACAATGGCCAATAACGCCACGTCACGACCTGCGCGCCGTAATTGTTGCGCGATCTCGTAAGCAACTTTGCCGCCAAAGGAAAAACCGGCCAGACAGCAAGGTCCCACGGGATAGTGCGCTTGCAGTTGGGCAACGCAATCCGCCGCAACTTCCTCGACGCTTTCATAGGGCCAGGGAACTCCCTCGACTTCCCGAGGCTGGAAGCCGTACACGGGATGATCACGTCCTAAATTCCGTAGCAGGTCCTGCCAATACATCAGTTCGCCGTCGACGGAGTAGCAAATGAATAGCGGCGAACCGATTCCGTCCGGTTGCAGCACGACCAACGGCGTTGTTCCATCTTGCGGGAAGTCCTGCAAGTTCTTGGCAAGACTGGCGATCGTCGGGCGCTGGAAGAAGACGGCATAATCCAGCCGCTTGCCGAAAGCGTGTTCGATCTCGGAGAACAGGCGGATCGCCAGCAGCGAAGTTCCGCCCAGATCGAAAAAATCATCTTCGACACCGACGCTCTTCAATTCCAACAATCGCGTCCAGATGCTGACGAGTCTTTGTTCGCAATCGCCGTGCCGCGCCGCCAAGGAGGAATCGTCAGCAGGGTTGTCCAACGTCGCATCGCCAGGTTGCGCGCTGTATTTCCGCCCCGGCTGTGGTAGTTGCGAGAGGGAACATCCGGGATCGGCCACAGCGGTTTCGAGCAGCAACTTCCAGTGTTCAACCAATCGCGCGATCGTCGAGCCCGCAAAAAGGTCGCAATTATATTCAGCGGCGATTTCCAACCCACCTCGCGATTGACCTTGGACGAATAATGTCAGATCGTAGCGCGCCGAGCCTGTCTCAACAGGACAAGGGTCGATCTGGAGTTCGGGCGAGATCCAAGGGGCGCGCGGGGCATATTGCATTGCCAAGGCGACCTGGAAAATGGGCATATATGAAAGGCTGCGCGCGGGGCGAACTTCCTCGACAATCAATCCGAAGGGAACCTCTTGATGCGCATAAGCGGCCAAGGCAACGTCGCGCACGCGGTGGATCAGTTGGCGAAAGGTTGGTTCGCCCGATAAATCCGCGCGTAGTGGCAGCATATTTACGAAGAAGCCAATCAGCCCTTCGAGTTCTACACGGCGGCGTCCGGCGACCGGTGTACCGAGCACGAGGTCGTGTTCTCCGGTCTCTTGGTACAACAAGGCGTAAAGAGCCGACAGCAGAACCATGAACAACGTTACCTGTTCTGCGTGGGCAAGGTTCTCAAGCCGTTCGACAAGGTGCGACGAAAGCGCCGCGCTGTGCTGTGTCGTGCCGCGAAAAGCGGGGCGGTCCGGTCGAGGCCCATCCATCGGAAATGACGTCAAATCCGGTGATCCGGCCAGCCGACCGCGCCAATATTCAAGCTGTCCTTGCAGTTTGCGGCGGTGCGAGCTTTCATGATCCCAAGCGGCGTAATCCGCATACTGCAAGGGTAACTCCGCAAGCGGCTCGATCTGTCCTTGCCGTTGCGCCGCGTAGAGCGCCGCTAATTCGCGAAGAAGGATGTCGATCGACCAGCCGTCCGCGGCGATATGATGCACCACAATTAGCAGGATATGTTCCTGGTCGTCTAAGCAAACCAGCGACGCGCGCAACATCAGATCGCTGGCCAGGTCGAAAGGGCGGGCCGCTTGCTCGTTCAGTAATTGCTGGCAGCAATCGGAGCGCTCCTTATGTGATGCACCGCTCAGGTCGACGCGCTCGAGGTTGAACGGACAAGACGGCAATATCTCTTGCCACACTCCTTGCGGCCCGGAGCGATAGATTGTGCGAAGGATTTCGTGGCGATCCAGGAGGGTGTCGAGGCATGACTCAAGCGCAGCGATGTCCAAGGGCCCTCGGATTCGAAGTGCCAGGGGAATATTGTAGGCTCCGCCGAGCCGTGCCACCTGGTCCAGCACCCACAATCCTTGTTGTGCATGGGAAAGCGGCAAGCGTTCCTCTCGACGGGCGCGCGGTATTTCTGGCGTCGGGCCGATCGTGGCAGCGGATTGTGTTTCGAGCCATGACGCGAAAGCGAAGACCGTCGGCAATGCGAACAACCGCTCCAGCGAGATGTCGAAACCCAACGACTGGTAAAGCCGGGCGCTGACCGCCGCTGCTTTCAAGCTGTGACCGCCAAGGGCAAAGAAGTCGTCATGGATTCCCACGCGCGGCAGCCCGAGCACTTCGGCCCAGATGCGCGCCACAACCCTTTCGAAATGTGTGCGTGGCGCTTCGTAAGCAGGTTGCGCCGCCGCTTGCTGATCGAGCCTGGCACTCAGCGCCTGCCGATCAATTTTTCCGACAGAAGATTGTGGCAGAGCGTCGACAAACGTCCACGTGGAAGGAACCAGGTACGCCGGAAGCTTCGCGGCCAGGAAGCGTCGCAGATCAGCAGCGGTAGCCATCTCGCCTGCACGCAAGGACACGAACGCGGCAAGTCGCTTTTCTCCGTGCGTGTCCGTTTGGACCAGGACCACGACCCCGCTGACGGCAGGATGGCGGGTTAGAGCAATTTCGATCTCTCCCAGCTCGACACGAAAGCCACGAATCTTCACTTGCCGGTCTCGGCGGCCAAGGAACTCGATCGTTCCATCGGCGCGCCAGCGTGCTCGATCGCCAGTGCGATATATGCGCGCGCCGGATGCGCCGAGCGAGTCTTGTACAAATCGCTCGGCCGTCAAATCGGGTCGCTTCCAGTAGCCGGCCGCCAGGCCATCGCCCGCCAGGTACAACTCGCCTGGCACACCGACGGGCAAGGGCTGTAATGAATGGTCCAGTATGTAGGCGCGCGTGTTAGCGATTGGCCTACCGATCGGCAGGGAGGCGAGCTGGAGGTCGTCCCCCGTGATGACACGACTGGTGGCAAACGTCGTGGATTCTGTGGGACCGTAACAATTTATCAGCCGAGTGTGAGGAAGCTCTTTCAAGACGCGTGCAGCATGTGACACAGAGACGACATCCCCGCCGGTGCAAAGCTGCCGAATGCCGCGCAACTCTTGAACGGAATAGTCGACCATCTGATGAAATAAGGCGGCTGTCAGCCACAGGGTCGTGATCTCGTGCTGGGCGATCACCGCGCCGATCTCTTGCAACGAAGGGAGATGCGCCGGCATTAGAACCAAGCGTCCGCCGTTTAGCAGGCAGCCCCAGATCTCGAACGTCGAGGCATCGAAGGAGATGGGGGCCAACTGCAAAAAGACTTCGTCCGGCCCGAGAGCGATATAGTCGACATTCTGAACCAATCGCACGACGCCGCGATGTACGACCTCGACCCCCTTTGGCGATCCCTCGGAACCCGACGTATACATGATGTAAGCCAAGTCCGTCGCGCTCGAACGCGGCGATGGATTCGCAAGCTCACAGGAATCGGTCGCCTGGATTGCCTGGTCGAGATTCAAAACCTGGGCGCGATGCGAGGGGAAGAGATCCGCCAGGCGAGACGTCGTGACCAGCACCACCGGATTGACGTCGTGCAACATGAAGGCCAATCGCTCGGGCGGATAATTTGGATCGAGCGGAACGTAGGCAGCTCCCGCCTTCAGGATGCCAAGCACGCATTCGATCATCGCCGCTGAACGTTCGACGCACATAGCGACGGGCATGCCTCGACCAATTCCTAAGCGGCGCAGCCGATGTGCCAGTTGGTTGGCGCGCGAGTTCAACTCGCGATAGGTGATATGCCGACTTCCCTCGACCAACGCGATGCGATCGGGGGACAGTTCGACTTGCCGTTCGAAAAGCTCGTGGACAGTCGCGTCGCGCGGATAGGGCCGAGCGGTGTCATTAAAGCCATGAACTACGCAATCAAGCTCGTTGGGCGACAACAGCGAAAGCTGCGAGACCTGCAGCGCTGGATTGGCAAGCGCCCCAGCCAGCAGTGTTTGCCAGCGCTCGATGAGCCGCGCGATCGAATCCTCAGCGAACATATTCTGATCGTAATCCACCGTGATCTCGATCCCGCAGGTTTCGTTCGAGCGAGTGGAAATGGAGAGCGCGTAATGTTCGATACGTGCTGCGATCGTCGTTGGCGCGTGCGTCGCGGAGATGTCCGCTTGCTTGTCATTCTGACCTCCGTACCATGCGAAGACTGCGGCCGGTACTGGCATCGCACCACAGGTGTCGACGGAATGAGGCTGCTCAACGACGCGACTTCTACATTCGTGTGCATGCTCAGTGCTGGCCGAAAGCAACTTCTGTACTTTCAAGACCAGTTCGCTGAAAGGCTGACGATCTTCGGTCGTGATGTGCAACAGCGGCGACTTGTCCTGTTCGTTATCCGTACTACCCAAGTCTGTTGACGTGGTCGGCGCAAGCGTGCCCACCAGCAGATCAGCGTCGGGGGATAATCGACAAAGTAAAGCCGCAAAAGAAGCGAAGAGTACAGCGCCGGGGTTCGTTTGGTAGTCTTGTCCAAGTGTTATGAACTGTTGCCGCAAGGATTCGCTAAATCGGCTTCGATAAGTCGTCGATCGAATTGCCTGCCGTGACAAAGGCGCGAAGTCAGCACCGATAAGTGGCCTTCCGGCAGCGCCGCCGATTCGAACGCGGAAATCGCAGTCGCGGTTCGCGGCCACCGGATTGTCTTCGATCTTGTTCATCGTCGACTGTCGATCAGTGCTCGTTTCGTTGAGTGATCCCGACTCAGTGCGAGAACTAAGGCGTTTTCAAGCCGAAATGTCGGTCGAAGGCAGTTCAGTCAAAGGATCGTTCATCCTCGACCGAAAAGCAAAGCAAACCCGGGCAAATCGTGGCACGGGGAGCCGGTTCGCGAAGAGTGCAGGGGGCAAAACGGCTTGTCAGGTTTCGGCCTCGAGCGGCGCACCACAGAGGGGAGTAAGTCTGGACGGCATCGTGGCTGGACATTCCCCTCGAATGGTCGCGATTCATCGCTCGAGGTACGACACCCTTGTCCGGCTCAACGAAAGTCATAGTTCTGACGCTCGCGATCTCAGGTGTGTTTGCACCAACGATCGCGTTAAAAACTAACGCCGGAATCGTGGCTGGTTCGGACCATTTGGCTGCCTATGACGGACAAGACGTTCCTGGGCAACCGGACGTCGATGCCACGGTCGCATCCGAGCCGCAACCCCTTCCCAGCCTTCAAGATCTGAGCACTTTCGATAACGCCGCAACCTCGAGTTCTCTAACGGGCCCGGCAAATTCCGTCGTGGACATGGCGACTGACGCGGTTCAAACGCAGACTTCCGAATCACCATTGCTATTGCTCAGTTCGACCGCCAGTAGTCGGCCGGCCGGTTCGAAATTCGTAGCCGGCCAGTCGTCGTCGCTAAGTTTGGCTGTTCAGGCCTCTAATCAGGCTGTTAATGCCATCACCCCCATGCCGGCGAAAACCGGCCGATTGGCCTTTTGGTCCGATACCAATCCGGCCAGTGCGGCCGACATCCTGGCGGCATTTCAAAATGCGGGAATGGGCACAGTGATCAGCACAGTCCTCGCTTCAAATGCCCCCACTTCGCCAGTCGATGTTAGTGCTTACGTTGTGATCCCCCTTTCGAATCAATTCCTCTCTGACGGAGGTGTGCCCGAACCGTCAACGTACATCATGTGGATGGTACTTGGCACGGGCACCCTATCTGTGCGTTGGTGGCGCCGCCGAAAACGTGCATTATGACCTCAGTAATACACGAAGACATTTGGAATGTGAGCGCAGCTTCCGAATATGTGCGCAGGGGAAATGTAAGCGCATTGCAAAATGCGGATTGTTGTCGCATGACGAACAATGTGCCATCGTCAGACACGGCGAGGTTCACTCGGTCAGATCGGTTCGAGCATGGCATCGTCCAGCTCGACTGAAACGCCCTGCTGCAAGAAGGTGACGGCGACAATTAGCCTCGTTTGGCGGCAGCGCGCTTCGATAATTCCCTCGATGCCGGCGAAACATCCGTGCCGCACGCGAACGCGTCGTCCGGGCCGCAATTGCGACTCGATCGTCAAGGGCACATCGGCGGCGATGAGCCGCTGCACCTGCACGAGATCGTTATGCAAACGCCGGCCATCGATCACCGGCAGTAAATGCACAATGCGTTTAGTAGCGAGGCTTTGCGCCCGCTCGTGTTGGTCGGCAAACAGGAAGATATAGCTGCCGAAAAGGGGCTCTTGGGATCGCAAGCGTCTACCGCGATACATGTACCGCCGTTCGATCAGCGGCAGATAAAACGGCACCTCGCGGCAGGCGAGATCTTCGGCCAATCGCTTTTCTTGGCGGACCTTGGTGTAGGCCACCCACCAGCGACGCTCTGTCTCGACCGCGCAGAAATCATCAAGAAGGTCGTCAGGATAAATGGTGGTGTGACTAAGAACGAACGCCATCGCTGTCTCCTTCAGATGATCCGACCTGCGACGATGCAGGGTCTCTAGAGATCAAGCGATTATTCCGCGCAGAATCGGACGACAAATGCGCGTATTTGTCTGTCAGGAATTAATGTGCGCCTTCCAAATGCGGACTCGCAAGTCACCTATTCGTAAGGCACTACGTGGGCAAGCGACGTCAAGAATTTCTTCCTGCTTTTTATTTCTGGTGTCTGGAAAATCCGGAGATCGGCGCAGATCCGCTGTCAGGAAGTTTGTTGACAAGAATTTGTTCGCTGCTAAAAGTCTAAGACTGTCGATGCCGTACACAGTTAAAAACGTCTTCGGGCTAGTGTACGTCAGATATCGACCGCGACGTCGTTAGGGCGTCGGCCTGCGAAGGAGATGGCACAAGACCGTTTAGGGATGTCCGAACGACTCGTGCCTTTGAAAAGTTCGTGTGCGTGGGCACGGAACGGACCAAAGCGTGTCGACTCCACCTGGTGCGTTAGCACTAGACAACGACACCTCCGGCAGGAACGCGAAAGGTGAATGCAAAGGGCGCAGGTCGACCCATGTGCACGGAGTGCAGGCCGATCACAACCTTCCCCTAGAAGGATCGGCGCTGGTAACAACAATCGTGGGCAGCGGCAACCGTGGGCAGTGCCGACCGTGGGCAGTGGCAATCATGATCGAGCTCTGCATTCATCTTGCGCCGCATCAAGGCCGAGCCGTCTGTGCCGCTTAAGCCTGGCGAAATGGCGGTCGCGAGCGCCGTTCGGCATCCGAAGTCGTGATTAAGATCCGACAGCTCCTGTGTCAGCGACTGTGAACAAATCAGGTTGGTCCGCGCGGCGTCGGTACCGAATCGGCCGCTTAGTCATGCGGCCGTGCCAATACTGTGTGCCCGATCAAGGCGACATTCTGATCGCGTGAGTCACGTTGAGTAGTGCCAAACACATTAAGCGATCCAAGAGCCGCAGGGCGGGCACCGGAAAGGGACGGCGCGCGGCCACGCCAGCAAGTGCGGCTGATCGAACGCGTAGCGCCACGGTTCGTCGAAAATCACAGGCAGCGGCTTTTCAATTTAGTGCGTTGACGCCAAAGCCCGCCGCCAAGGATGGGACGTCGCACGCATCCGCCAAGCAAGCGGGCGGAAACGTTGCGCCGCGTCCTAAGTCAAAACAAGCTGGTAGTGCCATGATTACATCCGTCCAGACCGCCGCCGCACGAAGATTACATAGCCAGGCTCTTGGCCGCCGCGTGGCGACAAAAGCAAGCAAGTCACGTACGGCCCGCGATAGCGCGGCGCGTCAAACGAATCAAGAGCAGCGCCCCGCGATCTCCCGGGCTCCGGCAAGGATTAAGCAACACGCAGGCTCGGCGGGCGCTGCCGCCCTGGCACGATCCGATCGCGCGCTTGTTGATCGTTGTCTCGCCGGAGACAGCTCGGCCTGGACGCAGCTCTATGAACAATTTCATTCGTCGCTGCTGCTTTCCATTCGAGTATTGCTGGGCGCTAGCGGTGCTCAGCGAGATCTGGTCGATGAGATCGGCGCGAAAGTGTGGTTTGCGGTGGTCGACCGAGATGGGCAGCGACTCGGCCACTTCGATGGTGAGCGCGGATGCCGGCTGAGCACCTTCCTGGCCGGCCTGGCCAGAAACGAAATCGCCCGATACTTCCGCGCCGAACGGCAACGCAACCTGCGCGAAACGCAGTTCTGCCGTAATAGCGAGAAGGTCATGTCTGATTGCCAGTGGCACAGCGAGACGGGGATGAGCACTGCCGTCACCGAGTTCCTGGCTACGCTTACGCCGCGTGAACGCGACTACTGCCAGGAGCATTTGCTTGGGGCCGGCCGACCATCGCCGATCGACTATTCCGACGCCAATCGCTGGCAATTAAATCACCGCGTCCGCCTGAAATTGTGGGCGTTCTTGGACAATCTGTAATCAAACCGAGCCAAACGTGAAGAACAATTCACAACGTATAGCGGGAGCGCGCGATCAGAATTCGAACACCGATGCGGGTTCGCCGCGCGCCGAGGCCGATCTCGCAGTTGATCGAGAAAATGCGAGCCCGGCGACCGCGCCCCTCTACAGGTCGCCCGCATACATGACTTGCGTCGCTTTGCTAGGCGTAACGTTCGTGTGGACGTATTGGCCAACGTTACTGAGACTCGCGAATGCCTGGAACGTCGAGCCCGACTATTCGCACGGATACTTTGTCATACCGCTGGCGTTGTTTTTTCTGTGGGTCCGCCGAGACCGCATGCCCGAGATCACGGGGGTGTGTTGGAGCGGCCTGCTCCTCGTCGCGCTGGGGCTCGGCCTGCATCTTTATGGGAGCCTGTATTATCTCGAACCAATGAACGGATGGTCGATGACCGTGTGGTTGGCAGGCGCGGCATTGTTGCTTGGCGGTCGACGATTCTGTATGTGGTGCCTCCCATCGATACTGTTTCTGTTGTTTATGGTCCCGTTGCCTTATGGAGTTGAGTCAGCGTTTCGCCAGCCTTTACAGCGCGTCGCGACAGAGGTCAGTTGCTGGACCTTGCAATCACTAGGGCTGCCGGCGCTCGCCGCGGGCAATGTCATCACGATTGACGATACCGAATTCGAAGTGGCGCGTGCCTGCAGTGGATTGCGGATTTTCGTATCGATCGTCGCCCTGGCCTTCGCTTATGCCGTGATCGTGCGGCGTCCGTGGTGGACCAAGGTCTTGATCTTCCTGAGCGCTCTACCGATCGCAATCGTTGCGAACGCCGTGCGTGTCACGATGGTGGGCATCGGATTCGGCCTCGTCTCGACGCCCAAGGGGCACGCCCTCGTGCATGACGTGGCTGGCTGGCTGGTGATTCCACTCGCGGCCGCCTTGATGGGAGCATTCATTTGGTACCTGGGAAGGTTGATCGTGCAGGTTAGACCGTTAACCAGCCGGGAGATGTTGCGGCGCTAAGCTGGCGTCGGCGGGAAGCAATCGTCTCGATCACGATGATGGGCAATCCATGATGAACAGCGAGCCACAATCGTCGCCGGTCAATGATCGGCGAGAACTGGTGCCAGTTGGCACGCCACGCGCCACGGCCAGGCGGGAATCGGCGCGTTTTTCGCCGCCTCCGTCGAACGGCCGGATTACGCCCGCGTTTATTCTGTGGGTGTTGTCACGCTGGTTCGCAGTGGCGGCGCCAGTGGCGCTGATTCTTGGTGGGGCGGGCGCGGTCGTGTCGTGGATGGCTTTCAAGCCGAAGTTCGAGGCCGAAGCCTGGATTCGCATCGAGGACCGTCGTCCCTATGTCGCGTTTCCGAGCCAGGAAGAGTCGAAACGCTTCGAGAAAACACAAGTCGAGACGATTCGCAGCCCGATCGTGCTCAGTAAATGCTTCAGTCAACCGGATATCGCTCAACTACCGGAGTTGAAAGCGGAACTGGATCCGGTGAAGTGGGCCGCCAAAAAACTATCGATCGTCGGCGTCGCGGATTCAGAGCTGTTTCGCATCAAATTCCAGGGGCCGAACCCGACCAACGCCGCCAAGATTTGCAATGCCATCGTGGACACCTATTTAAACCACCATCTGGGCGAGGCAACCCTGGAAGCCCAGAAAATGATCGAAACGCTTAACCGGCTGAAAGCCGACCGCGTTCACGAACTGGAGCGGATGCAAGAACGGGTGCGGACCCTGACAAAACAAGTAACGGGCAAGGACATCGGCGTCGTACTCCACAGCAAGCAAGAGAAGCCGGTAGTCAGCCCCTTGGCATCGCTTGAGACCCGACTGTCCGACGTGGAAGTCGAGCGCCAGGTCATCGAAGTGCAGCTCGAAGCGGCCCAGCAATCGTTGGAGCGTGAGGAAGAGATCGCGGTTCCTGAAACCACTTTGGAGCAGGTCGTCGCAAATGACACAGACGTCGTAGAGATGACCGCGACCTTGCAGGAAATACGAGCGCAATACCGAGAATATGAGCGCGTCTCGGCGAAGCCCGAACAATTGGACGCAGTAAAAGACCTGACGACACGGTACAAAGCGACGGCGAGCGCGCTTGCGAAGCGCAAGGCTGAAATCCGCCAGCAGGGGGCGAAGGAGATTCAAGCCGGTCTGCTGGCGTCGCGCAAGGACAAGGTCGAGGCGCTGACGGAGGAACTAAAACAGCAAAAAATGCTGGAGCAACTGCTGCACGATCGGCTGCAAGCCGAGCGCGCCGAGCTGGAGAAGAATGGCGATCAGGCGCTAAATCTCGAATTTGCGCGGAACGAGATGGAACGCGCCGAAGAGGTATTTCATCGTATCGCGGATCGCATCATGGCCTTGCAGACCGAGAAGGCCGCCGAAGCCCGTGTTTCGATCTTGAGTTCAGCGACTGCGCCCGTCGAGCCGGTGACGACGCAAACCAAGTTCGTGGCGGGCGTCGCGGGCGTGCTGTTTGTGCTGCCCTTCGCACTGGCATTGTTATGGGAGTTGCGGGTGCGTCGTGTTGCTACCGTCGACCAGTTGCAGGACGAAGCCCGTTTGCCGGTGCTCGGCGAGATTACCGAAATGCCGATTCGGTCGATGTTGCCCGGCCGCCGGGCCGACGCCAGGTTCGAGCGGCAGCGTTCAGCATTCGAGGAAAGCATCGCGCATCTTCGCACGAGCCTGGTTCTGAATGACGACACCTCGAATCTGCAAATCTTCGCCGTGGCGAGTGCCGTGAGCCGGGAAGGAAAAACTAGCGTCGCCGCGCAACTCGCGACGAATCTAGCAAAGGCCAGCAATCAACCTACGCTGTTGGTCGATGCCGATCTCCGTGACCCGGACATTCATCAAGTTTTGGGAGTTGCGCTCGGTCCGGGCCTGGCCGACGTCTTGTCGCACAAGGTATCGCTGGAAGAAGCAATTGTTCCCAGCGCCATACCAAACGTGTGGGTCTTGCCGGCGGGCCAATCCCCAGTCAGCCCGCACACGCTGTTCACTATCGACACCTACCAGAGCGTATTAGAGGCGCTACGCGCGCAATACCGCTATATCGTCTTCGACTGTCCGCCACTGTTGTCTGCCAGCGAAGCGCTCACGGTGGCCAAATCTGCCGACGGCGTCATGTTATGCACCCGGCGCGACGTCAGCCGCGTGAGCCAGGTGCGCGATGCGCGCGATCGCTTGATTCGCGCCGGCGCTCAGCTATTGGGCGTCGTCCTGAGTGGAGTATCCGCGAAGAACTACGCGGCGCGATACGGCGGGTACGGTTATGCAACCGTCGTCTCGGAAACATCCTTCGGTAGCACTGACGGCTAACAGCTACCAATGAAATCCGGTCAACGCGCTAAGCCGCTCGGCGGTCTTGCGCTGGGAACACGGGTGATAACATGTCTCACGCTTCCAAATCCAAGATGTCCAACCCTCCACGGTCAGTGGTGACGTCAGGTCGCGGCTCCGTTCCGCAAAATGCGGGCTTCACCTGGCACGTGAACTGGCCTTTATTGTTGGGGACCGTGGCCTGCGTCGCGGTGATCGCGCCGTTGGGATATCTGTGGCACTCCTATCAACTGCGACGACATGGCTCGGTGTTCTTGAGCCGCGCCGCGGTGCTCGAGGAAAAAGAAGAATGGGGCGAAGCGGTGCAAAGCGTAGAGCGTTATCTGCGAATCTATCCGGAAGACGCCGCTGCGCGAGCGCGACTGGCCCGCGACTTCGATCATCTGGCTGACGAATCGCCTGCCAAGATCCCGACGGCGGAGCGGCTGTACGGGATTGCCGTTGGTTTGGCGCCCGACCAGACGGACCTACGTATTCGGCACGCCGAGCGATTAATGCAGGTCGGGCGTTTTCGTGACGCCCTGGCGGAAATCAATGCGGCGCTTGGGCAACAGGCCGGTGATACCAAGGCTTTGCGCTTGAAAATCGCGGCGGCGTATGGAAATGCGAGGGCGCGCGGAGACTTCAGCGCGCCTGCTGAATTGATCGCCGATTTTCAACGAGCGATCGACGCGAGCAAAGGCATGCCGGAACAGATCGACCTATCCATTCAGTTTGCCGAAATGTATCGGCATGATTTGACCGAGCCAAGTGAGGACGTTCGCCGCGCGACTGCCAAACAGATCGTCGACGACATGGTGGCCGCCAACCCCGCGGTCGTCGCCGCCTGGGTTGGACGTTATCTATTTCACGCTCGCAACGACGGCACCGGGTCGGATGCCGATCTGGACCGGGCGCTCGAACTCGATACGGAACATGCGAATGTCCTGGTGCAATTGGCGGCCGCCGAGCGCGCGAAAGGCAAAGACAATGGCGCCGCTGCCGCCTTTTTCGAGAATGCCATTGCTGCGCATCCCAACGACGCGCGGTCCTATCTGGGCTTGGCGCAGCTGCAAGCCAATTCGGAACAGTCGGACGAAGCCATTGCGACGATGAAGCGCGGACTGTCGTCGGTCGGGCAGGCCGACCTGCCGTCGTTGCAGTTAACGCTGGCATCCCTCTACTTATCCGCAACGAATCTCGACGACGCGGAGCAAATGCTCAACACCACGGCCAAGCAACTGGAAAGCCGGGAAAACCGCATGACCAAGGGCGCTGTGAGTCCCTTGCGAAGCACTCTGGACGCGCTGCGGGGGCAATGGCACATGGAAAAGCAGCAATGGTCGCAGGCCATTGTTCTGCTGAATCGTTCGGTCATGGAGAATCCATCCGTTGCCACCAAGCACGAAGTATCGAGCCGTGCTCAAAGCTATATGCAACTAGGACGGTGCTACACGGCGCTCAGGCATTGGGACCAGGCTGCCATGGCGTTCAAGGAAGCCGCGGCACTTTTGCCCCAGGCCATCGCTCCTCAGTTTGCGGCCGCTCGCAGTTGGGAGGCCGCGGGGCGCATGGACGAGGCCGTGCGAGAATTTCGTAATGCGACGTTGCATCCCGAGGCGACCGATGAGGTGTGGGCTTCCTTGATCGAGGGGCAGATTCGGAAGCAGGTGACCTCGGCCGCCAAGCAACGCGACTGGCAGGCCGTCGAGGAGAGCATCGCCGAAGGGCGCAAGCGTTTTCCCGAGTCGAAGGCCTTGACGGCTCTTGTTACCCAATTAAACGACCTGCGTCAGGGTACGCGCGACACGCTGAAGTTGATGGAGGCTGCACAAGCGGCCGACCCGCGCTCGGCTAGTCTGACGGAATTACTGCTCCTGGCCTACGAGGCCGAAAAGCAGCCGGATAAAGCGGATGCGCTGCTGGGTGTCTTTGCGGCGGCCAACGACAGTGAGACCGCCGTGGTCCTGATGCGCGCGAACCTGCTGACGGCGCGCGGGAAGTTCGAGGAAGCCTGGCAACAGATCACGGCGGCCCTGCCACTGATGCCCGCCGAACAACAGGAGGCGCTCCAGTTTCGCGCCGCTAGCATCGCGATGCGGTCCGGCAAGATGGATGAAGCGAGACGCATTCTGCAAGAGTTGGCGTCACACGACGACCGTAGCGAAATCTTGCTTGAGATGCTGGCCGATCTGGCGATGGAGACCCGTGACCTGCGCGAGTTGGCACATTGGGAAGAAGAATTACGGAAGCAGGAAGGTGCCAACGGAACCGGATGGCGTTTCTATCGCGTGCAGCGACTGCTGAGCGAGGCGACCGGCGCTGACAGATCGGCGCTGGACGAAGCGGAGCAGACCGCGGCCGAGATCGTGAAATTACGGCCGATGTGGTCAATCGGTCTGGTATTGCAAGGGCAGATTGCCGCACGCCGCGGCCAGCCGGAGCGCGCCATTGATGCCTATCGCAAGGCAATTGCACTGGGCGAGACGCGGCGTTTTGCTCGTGAACAACTCGTAACGCTGTTGTACGCCACCGGTCAATTCGAGGAATTGCGGGAACATTTGGATGAATTAGGGGACGCGGCGATGCTTTCGCCGCGGTTGGGCAATATCGCCGTGGCCATGCGAATCAGACAAGGTGATTCTCACGACGCCACACGATTGGCGCAACAACAGGTCGATCAACGTCCTGACGATGCCATGAGTTTCGTAGTGCTCGGTCAGTCTTTGCTGGCCGCTAAGCAGAATGCCGAAGCCGAGGAGGCATTTCGCAAGGCGATCACGGTTTCGTCGCAGGAGGTGCGCGCTTGGCAGGGACTATTCGGCTTTTTGATGGAAATGGGGCGCCGCGAGGAAGCCGCGGCAACGGTCGCCGAGATGGCGCGTTCAGTAAAACTTCCCGAGCGCGATTTGATTTTGATCGTTGCCCAGGATCAATTGTTGCTTGACGATCAGGAGGGGGCCGCGAAATCCTTTCGCAAAGCGCTCGAGCTTGCTCCTACGGACACTATGGTTCTGAACCGAGCCGTGGCCTTTTTTACTGACCGCGATCCTGAATTTGCCGAGCGGTCATTGCGCCGCGCCCGCGAGTTAGATCCTGAGGCAAACGGTACTCGCTTGGGCCTGGCATCTTTTTTGATTGGTCGTGGGGAACAAACGCAGTTGGCCGAGGCCGCGGGGCTACTTGACAGCATGTCGCGTGAAACAAAGGGGAGCGCTCGCGCGCAAGGATTGCAAGCCCGCCTACTGCTGCGTCGTGGGCAGCCGCACGATCACCAGCGCGCCGAAAAGATTCTCGAAGACCTTGCCGCGCGCGGCGAAGCATCCGATGAAGACCGCGCGATGATCGTGGACCTGTACCAAATCGAAGGGCGCGCCCGCGAAGCGCAAGAACATGCCTTTGCACTTGTCAATCGGAACAACCCCCAGCCCCGCCATCTGGCCCGCTACGTCGATCTATTACTGAAAGACAATCGCGCCACCGAGGCCGGTCCGTGGTTGAAGAAACTGTCGGCCATCGATCCACAAAGCTTCGCGACTTTGACTCTGCGTGCCAGGTTGCTGGCCGCCGAGAGACGGTACGGAGAAATCGATTCGATCGTCGGAATGTACTTCGACGAACGATTAACTCGCGCGACAACGGATACCGAGAAGTCCAAGGTGCTCTTATCCGCCGGTAACCTGTTCGCCCAGTTGCAAATGGACGAGCAAGCGGAACGATTTTTGCGACGGGCGGCAAAGCTTGACCCGGCGGCCTATCCGTCGCTCGCGAACTGGCTGGCTCGCCACGATCATATTGATGAAGCGGTTGCGCTTTTGTTGCAGGCCGGTGCGAGCGATGACACGGCGCAGACCGCGACAGTGCTGGCCGAATCACTCTCTGTTGGGAATACGAATCGCGAAGTCGCTGCGCGTGCCGAGCCGCTACTTAACGAGGCCTGGAAAAAGCACGGCGAAGATACGAGGTTTCTTTCGGCGCTGGCTACGTGGCGGCTGGTCGAAGATCACGGCGAGGTGGCGATTCCTATTTTGCGTAAAGTGCTGCAGATCGAACCGCGCAATATCTTGGCCATGAACAATCTGACCGCCGCTCTTTCACAGCAGGCGGCACATCATGCCGAGGCCCGAGAATTGATCGATCGCGCGCTTGCGCAAGGTGGGCCGATCGCGGAACTTTTGGATACCAAAGGGACCCTCTTGCTCGACATGGGCGATATCGAAGGGGCCATCGGCGTATTGCAGGACGCGACGTCACGGTCCGTGGCCGATGCCCGGCATTTTTTGCATCTGAGCGTAGCGCTGCAACGTGTCGGCAAACTATCGGAATCTCGTGAAGCGATCGATCGCGCCCGCAAGCTCTCCCTGGATGCCGCCACACTGACTCCACGCGATCGTAAGGCGTTGGAAGAGCTCGAGCGAGATTTGAAGAGCTGAACCTGACGGAGAGGAATTTTCATGCCAAAAGCCCTAATGTTCGCAGTTGCAGCAACGTGTACGGCGACGATCGCCGCCGGTTGGGTGGAAGGGAAACTATCCAATCGCTGGGGCACACCACCTGATTTGATTGCCGCGGGAGAGTGCGTGGCACGCGTGCCAGAGCGGGTAGGCGACTGGGAGTTACAATCTTCGGAACCGTTCGAAGACGAAACGCTGCAAATGCTGCAATGCGCCGGCTATCTGTCGCGAAGTTACAAAAACGTGCTAACGGGCGACATTGTACGAGTGGCCTTGCTGGTGGGCCCCCCTGGCCCAACCGCGGTGCATACACCGGAAATCTGTTATTCCAGCCGCGGACAGACCATCGTGCAGCAACGCAAATCCATTGCCACGCGTCCCCAGCAGCGGCCCGACGAATCACTTTGGCGGATGGTCTTTCGGTCCAACGACGTCGAGCAGAATCGATTTAGCGTCGTATACGGCTGGGCCGACGCGGCGGGGCAGTGGCGCGCGTCGGTCAATCCGCGCTATGAGCACGGAGGGGCGTCGATGCTTTTCAAGATCCAAGTTGCCGCGCCTTTGGCCGATCCTGCCGACGAGCAGGGGCCCGATGTGTGTCAGCAGTTCCTGCGTGACTTTCTTCCTGCGCTCGATGCGACGTTGTTTTCGACGTCGTCGCCATCGTCGAGCTCCGTCTAAGATGCACTCACTATCTAGGAGTTGGCAACATGGCCAGCATCACGGAACGTAAAAAGCTCCGCTCTGGAGTGGCATTGACGAAGATCGACCGCGGACGGCCGCCGATCAAGATGTCAAACTATTGTCGCTGGAAGCACGGTCCCGATCGTGTCATGGCCGTGGTGCTTTTACTCCCGGCAGTACCGCTGATTGCTCTGTTGATCTTGTTGGTGAGAGTGACCTCGCGAGGGCCCGGTATTTATCGGCAGGTGCGTGTGGGGCGCAATGGCAAGTACTTCACCATGTATAAAATCCGCACGATGCGGCACGATGCCGAGGCGCGAACCGGACCGACGTGGGCCACGAACAACGACCCACGGCTGACCGGGTTGGGGCGATTCATTCGTTCTGTGCACTTGGACGAGTTGCCGCAACTGATAAATGTCGTCAAAGGAGACATGGACCTGGTGGGCCCGCGCCCCGAACGTCCGGAATTCACCCACTTTCTGGCCCAAGAAATCGACGAGTACGTTGCCCGCCTGGTAGTTCGCCCCGGCGTAACGGGCTTGGCGCAGGTCAACCTTCCTCCCGACTCGGACTTAAACAGCGTGCGACGGAAGTTAGTGCTTGATCTGGAGTACGTTCGCCACGCGAGTTTAACTCTCGATCTGCGCATTCTTTGCTGGACGGCATTGCGCCTTTGCGGAATGAAGAAGGTATCGATGCGGATCCTGAGGCTTTATCGAGCAGTGAACCTTCCGGAGGACGTGGCTCAAAGGTCCGGACCACCCGACACCGCGGTGGTTCGCGCGGCGACGGTGGACACGGTCACGGTACCTCGCCAAGGCGACGCTCATTCGCGCAAGGGCAACCCACTCCCGCAGGTGTCGCAGCAAACGAAGCCACGATGAACTACGGCGCAGTAACTGACCACGCGGGGAACGAGTAAATCGTGTCACAAGTACTCAATGCACTGACGATCGACGTCGAAGACTACTTTCAAGTCTCGGCGTTCGAAGGACATGTCGCGCGTCACGACTGGCATCATTGCGAAAGCCGCGTGGTCGAAAATACGCGTCGATTATTGCACCTGCTCGACGAGCGGAACGTGCGAGCCACGTTTTTCGTCTTGGGTTGGGTGGCCGAGCGATTTCCGCAACTCGTGAGAGATATTCACGCCACAGGGCACGAAATCGGTTCTCATAGCTATTGGCACCGGCTTGTCTATGAACTCACGCCTGACGAGTTTCGATCAGACCTGCAAAAGTCGCGCGATGTGCTTGAGCAGATCATTGGCGAACCAATCAACGCCTACCGAGCCCCCAGCTTCTCGATCACCAAGAATTCGTTCTGGGCGTTGGAGATTCTGGCTGACGAAGGCTTTACGATTGATTCCAGCATCTTCCCGATTTACCACGATCGCTATGGGATACCGGACGCTCAGCCCGGTTTACATCAGATCGATACGGCCAGTGGCGATTTGTGGGAATTTCCTCCGGCAGTTGTGCGCAAAGCACGCTTGAACATTCCCGTTTCGGGGGGCGGCTATTTTCGCCTTTATCCGCTGCCGTTCACGATTCGCTCCTTACGCAGCATCAATCAGCAGCTTGCTCGACCGTTTGTGTTTTACGTTCACCCCTGGGAAATCGATCCGGAGCAGCCTCGGTTGCGGGCAGGGTCGTGGCTGGCCCGACGACGGCATTACGTCAATCTCAGGACGACCGAATCTAAATTACGCCGGTTGCTCGCATCGTTTCGATTTGGCTGCCTGCGAGATTGCATCAAGCAGGCACAAACCGAGGCTGCAGAGTCGTCAGCGGTGTCGGCACTGTCCAGTTCGTCATCTACCCCGATCTGCTGAATCGTTACAGCATTGCCGTGGCCCAAGATAGATCGTTTAGCTGACGTCGTGGCCGATGACGAGCTTAAGAGTAAGAGTCGCCTTTCACCAAGATGAGCATCCTAGAAACCAATCGCGACCGCACGGTTCAGGGCAGTCTTGCATCTGCCGCGCGACCGTTCATCTCGGTCGTTATGCCTGTTCGCAATGAGGCGAGTGCGATCGGGAGCACCTTGAACGCCCTATTGCGGCAGAGCTACGCGCTCGATCGCTTCGAAATCATCGTGGTTGATGGCGAATCAACGGACCGCACGCGAGAAATCGTACAGGGCTTCATCGATGAATCTGGTAGTGTTCGTTTGCTTGCCAATCCTCGACGTTGGTCGAGCGCGGCACGCAACCTAGGCATTCAGGCGGCACGCGGAGAAATTCTCCTGATCGTGGATGGTCACTGCGAGATCGGCTCGGATAGATATCTTGACGAGTTGGCCTGGACATTTGAGCGGACGAGCGCCGATTGCCTTGGCCGGCCACAGCCGCTCGAAACATCGCAACCTAGCACGTTACAGCGGGCGATCGGCATCGCTCGCGCGTCGCGACTGGGGCATCATCCGGCGTCGCACGTCTTCTCGAAGCGCGAGCAAGTCGTGCCGGCTCATAGCGTGGCCGTGGCTTATCGTCGCACGGTATTCGATCGCGTAGGGCTGTTCGACGAATCGTTCGACGCTTGTGAAGACGTTGAGCTGAATCATCGGATCGATCGCGCCGGCATGCGTTGCGTGTTCGTGCCCGCGCTGCGTGTGGGGTACCATCCGCGCGCGACGTTGGCCAGGCTGTTTCAACAGATGTCGCGTTATGGCCGGGGGCGGATGCGGTTGTTGCGCAAACATCCGGAGACGTTTTCGCCCTTGGGGTTCGTGCCTGCGTTGTTTCTGTTGTTTGTGCTCGTGGGCGCTCTGTTGACCCCGTGGTCGCGCTCGGCAACATGGCTGCTCGCGACGGGCGTGGCCTCGTATGGTCTGGTCGTCGTTGGTTTCTCGGCGGGGCTGGCGATCAGAAACCGTTGCTGGAAAGAGTTGCCATTGCTGCCGGCAGTGTTCATGACGTTGCACGTTGGCGCCGGCATGGGAGTCCTGCTGGAGCTGATACGACCAACTCGTCGATCAGCCGAGGATGTCACACGGCATGAGAGTTCCTAATGGATTGGCCACGGATAGGTGCGGGCATCCATTTAGGAAAGCAATGAAGTCTTATATCTATGAAGGTATCGCAGCTTTTGGTTCGCGAGGTAAAGCGACTCACTGATATGGCTTGCGCCCATCTGACGTCAATACTTGTGCGCTACGTCGCAATCGGCTTATGCATCGACTTCAATACGTGTGGACCGTGCCATGGCATAACTCGCGCGGCACAAGATGGCGCGCCCTACTCGAACAGGTCTCTCCTTCACAAAAGCTCCTCGTCGGCAACAGCTCGCTCAAAGGCGAGGCCGTTTGCGGTGCCCTTACCCCAGGCTTACGTGCCGACTTCTGCCCCTTTACCTGCGCCCAAACCTGCAACTCGGGCGAAGGCGAAGACTGGCGCGGCGCCAAGAACTGCGATGACGCCAAAAACGAAGGCCCAGCCAATAAATGCCAAAACGTTAGCCGCGAAACGCAAAAATCCTGTTCCTCTAAAATCCAACAATCCCTTTGCGAATTCTCGGCCGAAGTCGAAGTCCGGTGCGGACCCCCGGTCAACGAAAGCGAAGAATGTCGGGGGTTCAAAGCTTTCCGCAAGCATGCCCAGCTCGTCGACAGGGCTGCGAACGGCGGCGAGGCCTTTCGCAATTCGAAGCGCCGGGACGGGTTGGCGGCCCAACCAGGCAGGATCAGGCTCAAAAAGCGCAGGGAGCTCGAAGGTCGCGAAAAGCGCGCTCGACGACCGGCGCTAAGCATGGTCGTGTCACGCAAGGCTACGAAGAATGGAAAAAGGGCCTCGCGGAAAAGTACGGCCGCACGACGTAAAAGACTCGGCATCGGGCTCGTAGCCGCGCGGAGCGGTCGTATCTGACATGAATGACGTTCGCAAAAGAGTAAAGTCGGAACCAAACATCGCAGAGAGAACGCTCCGAAAGGTGATGAATCTACACAAAGATATGAGTTTCAAAAAAGTTCTACCGCGAGTAACAAAGTGCAGCCATGGGGCGAAGTCATGATCTCCGGGCGTGATATCGTCGTACTTTCCGACGACTGGAACGGGCTGCCGACATCGACAGTCCATTTGATGCGACAGTTCTTGCGCGACAATCGGATATTTTGGCTGAATCTCGTTAGCCGCATGCCGAAGCTACGTCGCAGCGATCTCACCAAAGTGACGCACGTGGCTCGACGCTGGATGGCGGAAGGAGCGGGACTGTTGGCTCACACGACGAGCCATCAACCGACGCTTGTTCCGCGTGTGACGACACCGATCATAATTCCCTATTTCAAGCCGATCGTGCGCCGGCTGAACGGTATAAGTCTTAAGCGGCATTACGAGAAGCTATGTCGCGCGCATCAGATTCAAAGGCCGATTCTCTTGACTACGTGGCCATCAGCGGTTGACTTCGTTAAGTCAGTCGACGCGGCTCCAAAAATTTATTACTGCGTCGACGATTGGCCGCACTATCCGGGCCTGAACAGTTCGGACTGGCGACAGATGGAGGAGGATCTTCTCGAACATACCGACGCCATTGTTGCTACAAGCTCGGACCTAGTCAAAAAAGGGCGACCGGACCGCGCTACGCTCTATCTACCTCAGGGAGTGGACTTTGACCACTTTCGACGTGGCGCCGACTGTCGGGAACCGATTGCCGCATTAGAGGAAATTCCACGTCCGATCGTCGGGTTCTTCGGGCTGGTGAGCAGTTGGGTAGATTTGCAGCTGCTAAGCCGGCTGAGCGAGCACTTTCCCAACGTCTCGTTCGTGATCATCGGTAGGTCAGAACTGGATCTAAGTTTACTTCGAAAGAAACCCAACGTGTATTGCTTGGGGGCGGTCGCGTATGCAGACCTGCCGCAGTACGCAAGATATTTTGACGTCGGCCTGATCCCTTTTGTCATCGATCGACTTACCAGGGCCGTCAATCCATTGAAGCTATACGAATATTTTGCGCTTGGTTTACCTGTCCTAGCTACGCGGCTGCCAGAGTTGGAGCGTATTGAAGGACCGATCGAACTGGCGAGCACGCCAAACGAGTTTTGCGAGAAGTTGCGAGTGTTAATGGCGCGCCGTTCTCTTGCCAGGGAACAAGAGGCGATCTCGATCGCGAGCGTGAATACCTGGCGTCGGCGCGCCGAGCAGTTCAGCGTGTTTCTAGGAACTGTTGCTTTCAACTAGCGACAAATTCCGTCCGCAATGGATCCTACCCGTTAGGTTAGAAGATTGTGGCCGTAACGCCCCTTTTAACGCCTTGTCGAGAGGGTTTCGTTCCTGTGTTGACCGTCGTGCATTTTGCGGCATCGCGCTTTTATGGCGGTCCCGAGCGGCAAATGCTCGGTTTGGCGGAGCATCTCACGAATTGGCGGACAGTATTTGCGTCGTTCGCCGAGGATGGTTGCTGTCGAGAGTTCTTGAAAGTTGCCAGCGACCGAGGATTCGAAGCCTTTGGACTCGTCAATGATACTCCAAAGCTGTGGGCCGCATGTCGTGAGGTGCGGTCAATACTACGCCGCACATCGGCTCGCATGCTCATCTGTCATGGATATAAGGCGAACCTGATAGGCCGCATCGCGGCGGCGCAGGAAAAGATACCCGTTATAGCCGTATCGCGCGGTTGGACCGGGGCGAGCTTTAAGGTCAGGCGCTTTGAAGCCTTGGATCGACGAGTTCTGCACTGGATGGATCGAGTCGTGTGCGTCTCACAGGCCCAAGCTGTCAAAATGCGCCAGGCCGGTGTCGCGGCTGATCGTGTGATTGTGATTCGGAATGCGATCGATACCAGGCGTTTTCAATGTCGCGACGTCGGCTACCGCGCCCGCCTACTCGCTATGTTCGAATCGCCGCCGCGGATTATTGTCGGCGCGGCAGGTCGGTTAAGCCCCGAAAAGGGATTTGATGTCCTGATACGAGCAGCGGCACGTGTCGCGGAAAGCGATAGGTCGATCGGCTTTCTATTGTTTGGAGAAGGGCTACTTCGCTCGCAGCTCGAACGTCAAATTGCCGTCGCGCGCCTGCAAGATCGAGTCAAACTGGTGGGGTTCCACGCGGAACTGGACCAATACTTTCCGCACTTCGACATTCTGGCCCTCCCGTCGTTTACCGAAGGGTTGCCAAATGTTGTCCTGGAAGCGTTCGCTGCTGGCGTGTCTGTCGTGGCGACGGCCGTAGGCGGTGTTCCCGAGGTGGTTGACGACGGAATAAGTGGATATTTGGTACCCCCTGGCGATGATGCCGCACTGGCGGACCGACTCGTTCAGGTCGCTGGCATTAAGAGCCTTCATAAGGCAATGGGAACCCACGGTCGATGCCGAGTCGAACGCGAGTTTTCCTTCGTCGCGCAAGCCAAGGCCTACGAGGAGCTATTTTTTCAGCAATTGGGCAGCACGATCGAGCCAAACCGTTCCTTGTCTTCGAATGAAAACGATGTATTCACCCACTCAGGCCGCTGACCCCGAGATTTTAGATCGCCCGTCCGGTCAGGGTTGGCATCGCGCGATTCGCGTGTGCTACTTGATAGATCGTCTTGCCTGTGGCGGGACCGAATCTCAACTCGTGGGACTGATTGACCGTTTGGATCGAGCTAAGGTTCAGCCGTTTCTCTGCATCCTTGACGGTCGCGATAAGGTATCCCGGTGTTTTGAGCCTGTAAATTGTTCCATAAAACGATTTGGCGTTCGATCACTTGCGCGACCTTCCGCAATGCGCAAGGCAATTCGTTTTGCGGGCTGGCTACGAGCACAACAGGTAGACCTTCTTCAGGTGCATTTTCCCGACAGCACGTATTTTGGGACTTTCGCCGCGAGGCTGGCGCGCGTCCCCGTGATCCACACGCGGCGTAATGTAGGATATTCGCTGACGCGGCGACACCGTCTGTTGGGAAGGCTATCAACTCAGCTTGCGCTTTGCACGATCGCCAATTGTGAAGCCGCGCGCCGAGTATGTGTCGATCAAGAACATGCGCACCCTGCGTCCGTGGAGGTGCTGCCTAATGGAATTGACCTGGGCCGATTCAACGCAGTGCCCGACCTTGCGTCGACGTGGAGAAGTGAAGCGCCCCGCATAGGAGCCATCGCTAACCTGCGCGCGGTGAAAGGATTAGATGTATTGATCGAAGCAGCGGCCTTGGTGGGTCGTACATTTCCGGCGGCGACTTTCGTCATAGCGGGCGAGGGAACAGAACGACGTGCATTGCAACGACTCGTCGATCAACGTGGTTTATCACGGCAATTTCATTTGCTCGGCGAGGTAACAGACGCAGCGACGTTCCTGGCCAATATCGACATTGCAGTTTCAAGCTCGCATTCCGAGGGGCTGTCTAATGCGGTCTTGGAATACATGGCCGCCGGACGTGCAATCGTCGCCACCGCCGTCGGGGGCAATGTGGAATTAATTGACGTGGGACGCACCGGGCTGTTAGTACCGGCGAACGATCCGCCAGCACTCGCGCAGAATATATGTCATCTGCTCGACAAACCTGATCTCGCCGCATCATTCGGCGCGTCAGCCAAAATCGCGGTGCAAGCCTTTTTCTGGCCGCGAGTCGCTGAGTTGCATGAGCAGTTCTACCGGGCCCGGCTGACTGAATACGCCTCGATCAAGGCCGACCTAAGGAAGCCGTCTGCAACGTAACGCGTAGTGGCGTTCGGCCTCGATTGCTTTGCACGAAGTTATGTCAATCGAAACGATTCCCGGGATGCAGCCGTCGGCGCCCATCGTCTGGAGTGCGCAAAGATGATTTGGCTCCTGGGCGGGTATATGTGGCTCTTCATTCATCGGCCGTTCGAGGTATGGCCATGGCTAGGCGATTTGCGCGTCGAACGAGTTTATATGGTGTGCGTTGTCGTGGCATGGATTGCCTCGGATCGAAAACGCTGGCTTCGTAATCGCATAAACGCGGCATTCTGTATGTTTTTCCTCGTCATGCTGGCCTCGTGGAGCATGAGCAGCTATGGGGACGTCAGTACCAAAAAGGTGGAAGACTATGCGAAAACCGGCGTGCTGTTTTTGTTGGTGATGTCCTCTGTGCGAAATGAGGCGGATCTCAAGCGCCTTGTAGCGTTCTTTCTGCTGGCGGTTGGTCTCTATGCGTGTCATTCGCTTCGAGAATACTTCAACGGGAAATATGTATGGCGAATGGGAACCTCGCGCATGGTGGGAGTAGATACAACTTCAGGAGATCCTAATACGTTTGCCGGAACCCTGATCTATTCGTTGCCGATGGCACTCCCTTTTTGGTACACCGCGCAAACCTTAAAAGAGACACTGCTCATCCTTGCATACATCGTGCTCTGTGCAGTGTGCATCCTACTGACAGGGTCACGAACCGCCTTCCCTGTACTCATGTCCTACGTACTCATTATGGTATTAGCGAGCAAGCATCGAATTCGAATGATGGTGCTTCTGGCTGCGGCGCTAATGATTCTATGGAACGCTCTGCCTGAAGACCGACAAAACCGCTACCTGACTTTGATCGATCCATCGTACGGACCGCAAAACGCACAGCGGTCAGCAGAAACACGAAGTGAGCTGTTTTGGGAGGGTGTCGCCTTATGGCAGACGCACTCAGTCCTTGGAGTTGGCCCGGGCGCCTTCGCCGAGGCCACCGGCCAAGGGATTCAGGCGCACAATCTCTTCGGAGAGGTGTTGGGCGAACTCGGCAGCCTGGGCGCGCTGGGCCTCGCTGCGATCGTGTTGTGCTTTGTGCTCAACTATCGTGACGCACGTCGGATTGCAAAAGACGCGCCAGAGTGCGCCGCATCATTCTCGCACTATGTGGTTATAAGTACGTTGTGTACGACGGCCTTTCTAGTGGTAATGGGACTGGGGGGCCACAATCTGTACCGTTACAACTGGATGTGGATGGGTGCCTTTCAAGCTATCGCTTTACATGTCTTGCAACAGGCTGCTTTCGAGAATGAAGTGCAAGAGAAAGCGGGGAGCACTATGGTCGAAGCAGATGTCGAGATCGGCGCCGACGTGGCATTTGTGTAATGGAAGGCCTGACGCGTACGACGAACAAAGCACTGGCGATGCGAAATGGCTGGGCGAGTGATCACAATGGCTAGCAAGGATAGGTTCTCTCCCGTAGTTCGTGGAATCATTGCTCCCGCTTGGGCAGCTTGGGAGTATAGTCCATACCTGCGCATTTATCGTCAATTAGAACGAAGCCAATTCGTGTCGCTACGTGAGGTTGAATCGCGGCAATTCGAGGCCCTGGGGCAATTGATTGCGCACGCTTTCGCCACATGTCCGTTTTGGCGATGTCGCTTCGATGAGGTGGGACTTAAGCCGTATGATATTCGTTCGCTTAATGACATTCGCCTATTACCGCTATTGACCAAGCAAGATCTGCAGCGACATTACCCCGACATGCGTTCAACCGCCTATGCCAACGCCCTTGTGCAGGTGAAGAAGACCTCTGGGTCGACAGGCGTAGCCGTAGAAGTTGTTGTCGACGAGGCGGCACAGCAATTCAAACGCGCTGCGACCGTGCGCTCCGATCAATGGAGTGGCTGGCGCTTAGGAGAGAGGGTTGCTTGCGTGTGGGGAAATCCCGAATACGTGCGGCGCGGCTGGCGTGGACGACTGCGCAATTTGTTGCTCGAGCGAGCAACTTACCTAGATACCCTGAAAATGGATTCTGCCTCGATGTCTGCCTTTACAGACCGCCTGCGTCGGAAGCCTCCGTCGCTGCTGTTCGGCCACGCTCATTCGCTTTATCTATTGGCGGAATACGTGCGGCAAAATGGGGGGGCGGGTTTTCAGCCGCGCGGCATTATTTCTACAGCAATGGTGCTGCATGACTGGCAGCGCCGCCGCATTGCCGAAGTGTTCGATTGTCCGGTTACAAATCGCTACGGGTGCGAAGAAGTGAGCTTGATCGCGTGCGAATGCCAACGGCATGATGGCCTGCACGTCAATGCAGAAGGAGTTTTCGTCGAGATCGTTCGGTCCGACGGTTCTCCTGCCGCGCCGGGAGAGCGGGGATCCGTTGTTGTGACCGATTTGCAGAATCATGCCATGCCTATGCTGCGTTACAAAGTCGGCGATACCGCGATTGCCGCGGATCGCGTCTGCCCCTGCGGCCGTGGTTTGCCGCTCCTGGAATCCATTGAAGGACGCGAAGCCGATTATGTGACGACCGCTGCCGGCGAAATGATATCCGGAATTTCGCTGACCGAGAACTTTGCCATGCTCGTGCCAGGCGTTGGACAACTTCAGATTGTTCAGGAGGCTGTCGACCGGTTCACTTTCAGAATCGTCCGCGATCACATCTTTGATACGTCCAGCCTGGCTCGCCTGGATGCTCTGACGAAAGAGCGTTTTGGACCTGGTTGCACCTACAACTGTGAATTTGTCGAAAGTATACCGCAGGAGCCCTCGGGCAAATACCGTTTCTGCATTTCCCATGTTTCTAACGCATATACTTCACCGACAGCAGTGCCCACATGAACCCCGCCACGGTTAGCGTCGTTATTGCCACGTATAATTATGGGGCGTACATCGGGGAGGCGATACAATCCGTATTGGAACAGAGCTATACCGGTTTTGAATTGCACATTATCGATGACGGATCTACCGACGATACGCAGCAAATCGTCAGCGAATTTCTGAGTGATGCGCGCGTCCGCTATCATCGCACCACGAATAGGGGCCAGTCGGCTGCGAAAAACCTTGGAATTGCATTAAGCACCGCGCCGTTTGTCGCGTTTCTGGATGGGGATGATTTGTGGCTTCCGGATAAGCTGGAGCGGCAAATCCCACTGTTTCTGAACAAGCCTGAAATCGGTGTCGTATATAGCGCTCGGCAGGTAATGGACCCTGTTGGTCGTGCCATGTCGGTGCCGCAACGTCCTCTGTATCGCGGCAACGTACTCAATGAAATCTTTCGTCGCAACTGTGTGTGCTTCTCCTCGGCCGTGGTGCGTCGTGAGGTCTTCGAGCGCGCCGGAGGGTTCAACGAAGCACTTCCAATGGCCATCGACTACGAGTTGTGGTTGCGCATCGCAAAGCACTACCAGTTCGACTTTGTGAATGACCCGCTCGTTCTCTATCGCACCGGACACGCCAATATATCGAGCGCGCCGGGCAAGCGACTGGAAATTGTGCGACAGATTATCGAGTCGTTTTTACAAGATGAGGAGAACCAGGTGCGTATCGCGCCACGCGTGCGCAGTTTCACCCTGGCGGAGTATTGGCATGACGTCGGTATCGTATTCATGGTTGAAGGGCGCCGCAGGCAGGCATTCGCCGCATTTATCAACGCATTGAAATACTACCCCGGATTAAAAATGGCATGGCGTGGAATATTGACATGCTTGTGTCCAACGTGGATCCGCGAGAATATCTTGCGGCTCGTCGGCCGAGAGGACTGGACGCAAAAAGTCTCGTGGGGAAAAGTGGGCATGTGACCTAATAAAACCAGAATGGCGTTATCAAAAGCAGTTGAGCGTGTAATAGGAGCATGAGTGCGGCGCGCAATATACGCAGGCTACGCATGTGCGAAACAATCGATGGATTGCATGGCGCGGCAGGCCTGCGTGAAGGCGATCGCGCCGGGATCTGATCAAGGTTGTCGACGCCTCGGCAGCACGACGAGACACGTTCAGATGGAATGAACTGTCAAAATATATGAGGCCAATCTGTCGTCTTGAATGCAGGTGCGAACCCGCCTAGATCCTTGAATAGCTCAAGGAGTCTTTCGCAGACGACGCACAAACCGATGTGCAAATATGTGCATAAGGGGTTCGCTGTCGGAAGCCCATTGTCGCGGAGAATGATCCCACCTCTCCGCACCCGCCGGCCATGGGGTCGCGCTGTTTGGATTAACTGCGCCAATAGAGTTCGCGATTTCCATGCGCGACGATATGCGCCAGCGTGTGAAGTTGTTCAAAGGCCGCACCAGATCGTCAAATTACTGAAAGTCTAGGAAGAGATCGGTTGATCACAGCCAGCATAACGAGCAAGCATCGCATTCTGTTCAACGCGTTCTGTAGCGCAACCGGCTTCTGCGCGACTGCGGTGGGTGCGTTTTATATGTCCCCGCTGCTGGTGCATGGGCTCGGAAACCAGCGGTACGGCATCTGGGCGCTGGTGGAGTCAGTGCTGGCCTACCTGTCGATCCTCGATTTCGGGATCGGCGCCGCGGTGGTACGCTATATCGCCCGCTTCCACGAAGTGCATGACGAGAACGAAGTCAACCGGCTTTTCAGCACAAGTATCGTGCTGTTTGCCCTCGCAGGTCTCGTCGCTTTGGCAGTGACCATTTCATTGGCCTTCCTCTGGTCCAATCCGCTGGGAGTACCAGCCGAGTTAGTCTCGGATACGCAATGGTTATTGGTCGCCTTGGGACTCAATCTGGCAATTGGATTGCCATTGAATGTCTACGCTGCGGCTCTCGACGGGCTGGGAGACTTTCCAACAAAAACGGCGATCCGGACGTTTTTCCTAACCGTTCGGTACGCCTTATTCATGCTAGCGATTCAAGGCGACGGTGCTGTCCCGAAAATCGCGACCATCGTGCTGCTGTGTGGCGTGCTGGAATGTGCCGTGGTTGGCGTTTTCGCACATTTGCGCCTGCCGGGCCTGCGCTTTGCACCAAGGTTCGTGGATCGGTCTACGGTGCGCCGCATCGCCAGTTATAGTGGCCATGCATTCCTGGTGATGGTAGCCAGTCGAGTGTCTTTCCAAACCGATGCGATCGTAATTGGTGCTTTCTTAGCACCAGAGGCGATCACATTTTTCATGATCGGAGCGAAACTCGTCAGTTATGCCAAAGATGGCATTCGTAGTCTGACGACGGTTTTGACCCCATCGATAAGTGCGCTGGAGTCCCGTGGAGATACAGCAGGAATTCATCGCATTTTGATCACCGGTACCAGGTATGTACTATACCTTGTGCTACCCATCGAGCTTGGCTTCATAATTCTTGGTGAACCGTTCATCTCCATATGGATGGGCCCAGAATATGCGAGCGAATGCTTTACCACTCTGTGGGTTTTGGCCGTTCCTCTAGCCCTTACGATGTCGCAATCCGTTTCGGCACGGATCCTCTTTGGTACTGGACGTCTCGGGTGGTTTTCGGGTGCCACGGTTCTCGAGGCGATTACAAATCTAATCCTCAGCGTTGCTCTTGTGCGTCCATTCGGTATTGTCGGAGTTGCGATTGGAACGGCTGTGCCAAATATCGTCCTCAATCTAGCACTTGCTCAGCATATCTGCCGATGCACGAAGGTTCGCATTGCAACGTACGGCCTGCATGCCTGGCTACCACCCCTGCTTGTCGCACTTATCCCGACAGCAGTGTGGGTAGTCACCCGAGTGTACTGGGGACCGCCCGGGGAGTGGATGAGTTTTGCCTTTGTCCTTGCCACTGGACTTGCGCCTTATGCACTTTCCGTTTGCGTCCTGGAACTGCAAATGCGCAGTTGGCGTGCATCAAAGGTTGAGCGGTCCGTCAGTTTGAACCAAATGTCGTCCGTCGCATGACTTTATCTGCGGCACAATGTGACGTGAGCCGCGCCGTGGTCCGACGCGACCTAACTCTGAAAACCGGCTTGAGACAAATAGCGCAGCGTTCTACCTCGATCGCGACTCTTCGAAATGTTCTGGTATGCCGGAGAGCGCTTACGGTGCTAACAATCGTAGGCACCCACCGGTGGGTTCGTGTAATCGCACTTTCATTGTTCCTCGGTCACGGATCACGGCTGTCTGGGGACGAAGGTGTAGAATCGCAGGCCACAATGCCGACGTCTGCACAGAGTGTGGCCGCACGTGCCTTTGGCGCTCTGTTGTTGGACGATGAGGCGCCATTGCTTCCCAGGGCGCAAGATCCCAAGCATCTTCCGCGCGCTGTCCTTATCACGAAGCCCGGCTCGCGGATTGTACTGGATCGGGACTACATCGCAGCGACGACGGCACTCGTCATTGCGGCACCAAATGTGACGATCGACGGACGCGGACATGTCATCGAGTTCAATACCGATGGCAAAGCGGCCATGCCCGGGATCGTTGTTTACACGGGGGCTTGGGCTGAAGACGACAAGATCTTGCCGCCGATCAAGGGTCGCCAAGCCGACAATGTGACCATTCGGAACCTGGTCTTGAGACAAGTCAAAAAGGCTCCCAGAAGTCACGGCGTTCGTAGTTTTCACGCTAACAACCTGAAGATTGAGAACTGCACGATCATGGCAGGTGGCGAAGATGCGCAAGCCATCTTCCTTCGGTATGGCGATGTAGAGTTGCGTCGGAACGTGCTGCTAAGCGAACAAGATGGCGCGTCCAACCGACACTCCGGTCCTGCCAATGTTACTTCGCCCAAGGTAGTGGCCATCGGTAACGTCCTAGTTGGTGGTAATTCAGGGTTCAATGTCCACGAGGCTGGATCACGGCTGATCGGAAACGTCATCTCTCACTTGTCCATTGCGACTAATGGTTACGGCGTATGGTGCTATCAGCCGACGTCCGTGGAAATTCGGGATAATGTGATGCTGCCTCTTGATGGTCGCGGAGTGCTGCTGAATGGCACGAACGAAGAGCATCCAGCGAATGACAATCAAATTGTCGGCAATGTGATGCTATGTTGGAATCGACCAAATGTGGAGTACGGAGACTCGCTAAACGCCACCGGAGTACGCATACGATATGCCGCGCACCGAAATGTAGTAAGCAGCAATACCATACTTGCGGTTGGCGGCGGACTGTACGCGGGCGCAAGTGGCATCTACCTAACTAGTCAGACACCCGGCGCCACTAGCACCATCGTCGACAATTCCGTTTACGCCCTCCTGCTAGGCGAGCCGTCCCGCACGCAATTTGCGAAAGCGATTACGTTCGAGGGCCATGAGCAGTGCGACTACGCTATCGACAAAAATCAGCTTTGCAGCAACCACCACATTATTTCGCTATCCGGCTACGACACTTCGGGCGAGCAACGCAGGCCAATGGTGGGGAATTACCTGCAGTGGGTCGACGGGCAGAACGCCTTAGCCGCCTTTCAAGAGGCTGTCTCAGCGAAATGTGATGAGATTCATGTTGCAGACAATCCTTGGTCACAATGGGTTGTCGCGAGGGCTCTCACGGCACTCCGCCCACTCGCTGAAGTGCCACTGCAGTCTACTCGCAAAACATTCTTTTCTGGTTATTGGAAAGGAAACGAATTCGTCTCGTTGCGCGCGTCGAAGGGAAACGCCGGGGTAGGGTTGGAGGACATCGAGATCTCGGCATCGCAATATCCCGGGAAACGTCGCATTGAGATTGGCGAGGACGCCGTCGAGTACTGGCTCGGTCGCGACGGCGACGAAGGAAATGCTCCCTATCGAAAACATTTAACGGCCAATGTGCCGGCCAAGGAATTGTCGGCGGAGTACGAGCATGCACCCAGCGTCGAGATAGTCGGCAAGAATAAATGAACTCCGCTCGTTGTGGTACTGAGATGACTCATGCCAGGGCGACTTCGCCGAACTCTGCCGGGTACACCTGGTAAACGGCCATGAATGCTGGTCGTAATCGAAAACGCGGCCAAAAAGCGCGCAGCGGTTCACTCCATGCTGGCAGGCGACAAAAAGGGAAGCGGTGAATACAAAACGGATTACGTCGCGAAATAACGATATAGCTAGTCATCAAAAACGTCTCGTGCTGAACGCCAAGCGAGGTGAAAGCCGCAGTGAATCACCGAGCCACGAAATGCTGCAAGTGCATACTCAAGATAATATTGTTGGACAGAGCAACCGCCGAAAACCGAGCGCCGCTTTGACCGTAATTCGCAAAGCCGCACGCCTCGCCGCATGGACGTATTTGATCGCCATCGTATCGATTTGGATACTGCTCGGCACATGCGGCGACCGCTGGTGGTTTGCCACAGTTCTCCTTTATGCGCCGCGTTGGCTGTATGGGATTCCTTTAGCGGCTCTCATTCCCGCGGCCGCATGCGCCAATCGTCGATCATTGGGGCCCTTGATGTTGGGAGGATTGATTTTCTTAGTTCCTATCATGGGCTTACGATTGCCGCTCAGACAAATCGGTGCAGCCAATGGACCAAGTCTGCGCGTCCTGACCTGCAATGTTCAAGGAGGTGCAATTGCCCAAAACGCGCTGATGGATTTGGTACGCGCTGAGCAGGCGGATCTCGTAGCTCTGCAGGAGTGCTCCGCCGAGGTGCAGTTCGAGTTCCCCCCGGAGTGGCAAGTCTTGCGCAAAGGGCAGTTGCTCGTCGCCTCTCGTTTTCCCTTGCGGGACGTGCAACACTCCGTGCGGGCACATCCCCATTCCCCTTGGCCGCCCGTCAATGCGCTACGCTGTCTTGTGGCGCATCCCGTTGGCGACGTCGGGCTGTGTTGTGTGCATTTACAAACGCCGCGACCGGGGCTCGAAAAAGTCCTGGATCGTCAAACGGCTGTGAACCCTGCCCGAAGCTGGATGCTGCGTGAAGAGACGGAATACCGACTATGGGAGTCGGAAGAACTTGAAGCGTGGATCGCCGATTTTGACGGTCCCACGATCATCGCTGGGGATTTCAATATGCCTGTCGACAGCGCGATCTATCGAAGTACCTGGTCGCATTGGACAAACGCGTTCAATACAAGCGGGTTCGGCTTCGGATATACGAAGAATAGCGCCATGCGGGGCTGGAGTTACGGCTCCAGGATCGACCATATTCTTTTTGACTCGGGGTTTTTTCGCTGCCGAAGCTGTTGGATCGCCCAGGATGTTGGCTCGGACCATACGCCGTTAGTCGCCGACTTGGTCCTTGCTAAGGCTCGCGATTCCTTTTGATGCACGCCTCGAACGGCAAAGGGCACGTGCCGATGCCCCCCGTATGAGTTCACGGATTGAAAAAGTTGCGACGGCCGGCAGTCAGTAAGCCAATCTCAGCACCTTGTATTTCACAGAGGGCGCCGACCGACTGCCGCGAAGTTTGCATGGGAGAGGGGTCAGGCGGTCAAAATGGCGAGAATGATCATCATTTTTCGCGTACCCGTGCTGTCATGGCATTTGATCGAGGAGCCTATTTTGTCCCTGAAGAGGTTTCTCGTATATGACCCCAACCTGTACCTCCGGCGTCGCGGCACGCGTCGCGTGACTGCGTAGCCGTTGCACAAATGGAAGAGTCTTTTCGATGAGTACGCTTTCTCACGGTCATTGCCCTCCGCGTGTCGCTCTGGAACCGCCAAGTATTGACGACGTGCGACAGAACTTCACAATTCTGGATCGCGTCGGCGACACGATGCCGCAGCAGGGCGTCCTTGTCTGTTACGAGGACTATTCCGCGGGCGATCGACTGTGCGATCAAGTTGTGCCGTTGCCTCGACTATTAGCCTTCATCCCCAATGCGTTGCTACTTCGCGATTTTCTATTCGCGTGCAACCTGTTGTGGAGAACGCGCGGCAATGCCGTTTTGATCGCCAACGGAGGGCATCGATTGGGACAAGTAATTTGCGTGTTGAACTACTTCCTTGGTCGTTGGAAACGACGGATCCTATTGTTCGAATTGTATCCAGAGAGCGCTTCCCCGCTTAAGAGAAGAGTGCTGCGATGGATGGTCTTGGGCAGTAGCCTCTGCGTCGTATTTTCGCGCGTGCAAATTCGGCTGCAGGCGGAATATCTGGATGTCCCTGAGAACCGGTTCGTTTTCGTGCCCTATAAAGCCAATCATTCGCAGAGTCAGCCGATAGCGATTGTTCCGGGCAATTATGTTTTCTCAGGCGGCAATACGAAACGCGACTACGCGACGCTCTGCGAAGCGGTGCGCGGAACCGGCATCCCGGTAATGATATCGGCGACGGACCCGGCTGTGATCCGGGGATTGAACGTACCGAGCAACGTCATCATCTTGTCCGCCGTCGAACCCTCATTCGCCAAGCTCATGGCTGGCAGTCGCTTCGTCGTCATTACAATCAATGCCGGGGGAGTTCGGGGCGCGGGCGAAGCCAGTGCCTGCAATGCCATGTGGCACGGCAAGGCCGTCGTATGCGCCGATGATCTCTCCGCGTCCGACCATATCATTGACGGAGTAACTGGTTATATCGTACCGGCGGGCGATGCTCTGGAGCTCAAGGCGAGAATCCTCCAGCTTTGGGAGGATACCGAGGGAACTCAGAATATGGGGCGCCGCGCCCATGAGCATGTCGCCGCGTCGTTGACGCATGAGCATTTTCTTCGAAGGCTGCTCGCCTTAAGTGATTTGTTGAGCTGCTATGAATCCTGACAGGACGCACATTCTCAACCGTTTGCCGCGGCGCCTATTCGATGGATCGGTATAACGATTCCTCATTCGCAAATGAATCGCATCGGGCACCTCCTGACACTAGCTTTGGGCAAATCAACGCCTCCTTTTCCGGGGCGCTGGAAAATCATGTCGTCGATGATACAGTCATACGGTTTACGCAGCGACCGCGTTGTCGTGGCCAAGCGTCGCGGCGCCTGGTTTCAACTCCACTTGAAAAATATGCTCGACGTGTACCTGTATTATTCAGGTTACTGCGACTACGCTGAAACAAGATTTCTGGAACTGAACTTACGCCCCGGCGATGTAGTCTTCGACGTCGGGGCGAACCTCGGCTACTACTCATTGCTGGCCGCAAGAAAGGTTTCGCCGACGGGGCAGGTCCATGCTTTCGAGATTTCGGCCGACGAACTCACCAAGTTCGAGAATAATGTTGTGCTGAATGAGTTTGCTTCGGCGATAACCGTAAATCGAGTTGCCGTGGCAGCCGCGGTCGGCACCGTACCGATCACGCCCACCTTCGGCGCCGGCACGACCTCCATCGATATCGAGGAAACGTATCGCGCCGAAATAATCGCGGCAACGTCGTTGGACCAGTACGTTCAAGACCGTAAACTACTTCGCGTAGATTATTTGAAATGCGATATCGAGGGCGCAGAATCGCTGATGCTCGAGGGTGCGCAAGCGCTCTTGGAGCATAATCGTCCCGTGATGCTTCTCGAACTCAACCCGGCCGCGCTTGCACGATTTGGCTCGTCGGTCGGCGACGTGCTGCGCGCAACCAATCGTCACGAATACAGTCTCTTTTGCTTCACGTCGTCCATTAAGGGGATCGAGCTCCGAAGGATGACGAAGGACGACGAGCCAACGGGTGAGGGCTTCACGAATGTCGTTGCAATCCCGCAGGAGCGCCTTCCGAAGCTCTCCGCACGATTGCCGCTTCGCCTGCCCGATCGTGTTTAGCATGTGCATGGGCGCGGCGGTCGTCAGGCAAACCTGTCAGGTGCTCTTTGACATATCGGGTAATGCAGACGGCCTTCCCACAACCAAGACCTTAGGAATCGTTGCCAGCGTAAATGCAGGATCGAATACGTATACCTACTTTCTTTCGGGCGGCACGGATGGGGATCACAACCCGGTATGGTTAATCAAGCATTTGTTTTCACCGCCAACACGAACATGACGACACTGTCGTTTTCGAGCTTGGACGACAATCCCGATTCGATTACCGCCTTTGGCCCAGCCCTGGACAATGTGCGCGTGAACGCGATTCCCGAAACGTCGTCGATGGTTATCTGGTCGCTGCTCGGGGGGACATGGCATTTTTGTCGATCGGTATCTACTTTTGCTCATCAGCTCATGAAGGTATGAATGCTCCAATTTCGACCCGCAAAATATTCACCGACCGGGGGGCGGTCGAAGCTTTTCGAAGTTGGATTTGCGCGCAGTCGTCGAGGAAGTCCTGTCTGAGCGTACTAACCCGCCAGTATCAAAATGGTTTCTCACAGCCATGAGTCATACCACATTGACTGATCCTGTAGGAATAGCATGGCGAGCGCCACTTATGGCAATGGTCTTGCTGGGAATGATCCTCCGTTTGCTACCATTGATATTGAATTGGAACCACGTCACTATCTTCATGGAAAATGACTCGTGGGGCTATCATAATATCGGCGCCAATCTTGCCTTGGGGCGCGGTTACTCGCAGCTGCGTCAGTCTCCCTACGAGCCGGACGTTTACCGGCCGCCGGGTTACCCGGTGATCATTGCAATTGTGTATGGACTCGTCGGCGAGATCCCGCAGGCCGTCATCGTCCTGCAGATCGTCTTCAGCGTAGCAACGATCCCTCTGACATTTCTCGCTGGCCGTTTGGTCAGCGATGTGCGAACGGGCCTTTGGGCCGCGCTGCTCCTGGCAATTGACCCACTTTCTATTACCTACGCGAATTTGCTTCTCACCGAGGCATTCTCAGCCTTGGCCGTTACGTCCATATTTTTGCTGCTCGCATGTTACTGGCGAGACCAAGGTCTGATGCAGCTTTGGCTTGGTGCATTGTTAATGTCTGCCGCGATTATTGTGCATCCCGTTATGCTGTTGGCGCCGGCCCTGTTTCTGGTGTTGCCTATTTGCGCCAAGTCACTCCGGACGCGGCGAGCCCTTTTCATGAGCCTATCCGCTTGTCTAATCGCGTGGACACCGGCATCTCTTTGGATTCTGCGAAATGCTCGCGTGGCAGACTATCCGGACATTTCGTGTGTCACAGCCGTGAATGTTTTGAAGTATAAGGCGGCTGGCGTGCGGGCCGAACTACGCGGCACCAGCCGCGAGGTAGAACGGGACAGGCTAGTAGAAGAACTAGAGCGTTCTGCCGCTCCTGGCGCATCACGTGGTGATATCTGGCAATCCTGGAAAGGGAAGGGATGGGAAGTAATCAGAAATCATCCCATTATCTACGCAAAGCTTCATCTGCACGGGATGTTGATCGAGTTGTTTGGTCCCGGCCGTGATGGTTTGGCGAGATTTCTATATGGCAGCGACAACGTGCTAGATGAAAGTGGGGATGTATCTGATGAGCTAATTCATCGGGCGGTCACTGCACAGTCCACGATGGCTTTGGACGGAGTTCGCTGGGGCGCACTTACGATTCAAATCTTAGTCTTTGCATTACAGGCTATGGGGACGGTACTTCTCGTTGTTCGGCGTCGCTTTGGCGCGCTCGCCGCGTTGTGGTTGCCGGCAATTTACGTGTTGGCCTTGTCCGGCGGCCCCGAGTCGTTTTGCCGCTTCAGAGTTAGCTACATGCCGCTGCTTTGTATCGTGGCATCGTTTGGCATAACGGGCATGCTTTCGACAGGCACACGATCGCGTGCCGCCCTTTGCAACGCCTTCCGCGGCTAAAGCGTTTGATTCGGGAGCACTCGAATCACATTCACTTAGAAGGTTTCATGGAAGGACCAGCTGAGGTCGTTTGCGCGACTGAATCGCGGAGAATCAAATGTGGCTCTGACGCCCGTTTTAGCCGCGGTATCAGAAAGAGCTCCCCAACCCAGGAAGCAAACGGTTGACCCTCTCCGTGAACGTCCGGGAAACAGGACCTTCTTTGGGCATGTGATACGGTTCTTCGAAAGCCAGCCCGTCAGCAAAGCACGGTTCCCCCTTCCGGGGCTGAAATTCCTGGCCATGGGAATCCGTCACCGCGCTGCCGCGGCGCATCCCCCTTCCCCGATATCACCTCCTGCAACGCGGTATCGCACCACCCGAACGGGTCACGTGGAAGATTCCTGTACATTGACGGCTTACGTGGACTCGCGGCGGTTGCCGTAATGCTTTATCACTTCACCGGTCATCGTATCTTCGAGAACGTGGACGACACCAGCGCGCTAGGAGGCCTGCGAGCTGTATTGCAGTACGGCAACTTAGGAGTTCCTGTTTTCTTTGTCATCTCTGCTTTGTTATCGCGCACAGCGTTGCGCATACACGTGTTGATGGCCGTTATCTCGCGACGTTCGCTGTCAGGCGCTCTCTTCGCCTGGACCCGCCGTACTGACTGGCAATTGTGGCGGCTGTTGGCGGAACGCTGTTCAGCAGCTTAGTACTTGGGATTCACACCGCAAAGTTGCCCACCCCTTGCTGCGTTGCTGCCCACGTAGCTTACATTTACCCCTTACTGGGCTACCAGCCGATTGAACCAGTCTTTTGGACGCTGGTCCATGAGGTTCAGTTTTATCTGCTATACATCATCCTTCTGGGGCTTGTGCAGAAGATGTCGAGTGTCGACCGCCCGTCTCCCTTCCTACTGTTCGTATTTTACGGCCTGCCAGCCATCCTCTCGGCGCCCGGTTGGTATCATGTGACAGGCCTCTGCCTGGATACCTGGTATATGTTTGCGTTGGGGGTCTTCGCTCGTTGGTGGTATGGCGGAGAGGTTGCCTTTTGGCTGTGTGGATGTGTTGCGGCCTGTGTGGCTGCCTCACTCTGGACCGATCCTACACCGTATAAATGGGCCGCGTTACTGACAACGGCTTCCCTTTGGTTTACCATTCAACGACGAATATTAACGTCTTGGCTCGGTTGGGGCAGCCTGCAGTACTTGGGAAGCATTTCGTACAGTCTGTACTTGATGCATGGAATCATTGGATGGCGTGTCTTAAGCGTGAGATATAACCGAATGTTGTGGACGGGTTAGTTGAAAAAGGCGGCGTACTTGGGTTTGAATTTGGTTGCTTAAGACCCAATTCCCCCGGAGTACGCCACCATGGCTGAGAGTATCAATTCGACGTTGTCGTTGCCAGTCG
>DASYDW010000038.1 GCA_036499395.1 Pirellulales bacterium | reverse complement strand
GTCACAGACGAAAACTCCGTAGACGACTGTCGGGTTTGGCATTTCATAAACGACGGTTCGCTCCGAGACCGGCGCTTTTTTGATCCCGCTGCCGCACGATGGGCAGTTGCTCGGCTTCCACTCGGGAGCGGCACTTGCCGGCCATTGCTCAGCCTCTTTTTCCACGGCGGGTGCTGACCGCTGTTTTTGCTTAGCCTTCTTCATTGCTCTCCCTGCAATTTCTGGACGACATCGGTGAGACGGTCCGCAGCGACGCAACACTCTCTCATTCGCGCCTGAAGTTGGTCCCACTCCGCGATGATTGAAGTTCCGCAGCGGAGCAGCTCTTGAAAATCGCGCCGCAATTCCTCGACCTGGGCGGCGAGTGGCTTTTCGTCAAACGCTTCGTGCTGCTCGTCGTCCATCGCTATCTCTGTTTCAAAAAGCGCCGTAATGCCCCGGCAAAACGCATCGGGCCATTACGGCGTCTGCCGGCATCACGTTCGACAATCGTCGCGGTCAATCGCAACGCCGCGGCGACGCTGAACGCGAAACCAAGCATCGCGCGTCGACACGTCGCCGTTGGTGTACTAGTCGCCAAATTTAGCCCCGCCCACGTTTCGCAGCTGATCGCGGACCTCTCCCAGTAATCGGATTTGATCGTCGCCGATTTTGACCCACCGTTCGCTCGCCTTAGCGATGCGATCCACGGCGCTTCCGGTCCCCAGGCGGCCTACACCGATGCCGGAGAACGTTCCCGACACGCTGCCGCCTGCGGCGCTCGCAAACGATGGCAATTGCAGGTCCCCCAGCTTGTTGCGGGCCGGGTGCTGGCGTGCGGCGGCCGCTTCGGCGATCAACCGGTTACGCTCGGCGACAGCTTCAGCAAGCGCGGCACCCCTGCCGGCTGCAGGTGCCTTAGCCTCGAATCCGGCGACACCGGCTACCAATGCGCCCAAGGCAGCGCGGAAAGCGTTCTGGGCCTTGGTAATCAACTCCAGTCCTGCAGGGGGCGCACCGGCTTCGTTGACCGGCGGCGCCGCGGGAGTGGCCGGTGCGCTGCCGTCAACCGGTACTCCGTCGATCTTCGTGACGCGTGTCGGACCGTAGTTGCGTTTGGGAATCGGCGGCGCGACGTAAGGCTGATCGCGGAAGATGCCGCTCAGAATCTTTCCGCCGGCCCATGAGGCACCACGCCCAAGCCGATTAAACGCTTCTTGTCCTGGATAACCGCCGACGACGTTGCCGCCGCGGCTGTTCTTGCGATCGTCGCTCAGGATGCCGAAGAACTGCAGCGCGCTTTTTAACTGTCCCAAGGCCCGCGTGATGCGTCCATTGATCTCGCCGATCACATAAAACAGGTTCCAAAGCGCTTTGCCGATGACCTTGCTGGCGTCTTCGAACGCCGACTTCATCACTTCGGCGACGGCGGTCATCTTCGCCTCGATCTCATCGCCAATCGCTGCGAAAACGCCGTGCAGCGCCTGCCACACCGTTGAGAGTTTCTCGGCGACACTGGCGAACGCGTTGACCAAGCCCTGCTGCGACTGCTGCCAGATGTCATCAAGCACTGCCGTGCCGCGCAGCCACTCCGTCTTGAGCGTCGCCCATAGAATTTGGGCCGAGAGCTTTATGTCGCCGCCCGAAAGCGCGTCGCTGATACCCGCGAAGGTTTCCGTGGCTACTGATTTGAGCCGCTGGAAGGCTTGGCCTAGCGCCGCAAGCACGGTGCTTCCCACGCCGCTGGCATGCAGGAAGTAACCGCCGAGCGCCGCAAGACCCACGACCAGGATGCCCACCGGTGATAGAATCGCTGCCACAGCGCCGATTAAAACCGTAAAGCCGGCTGCAGCCGTGCCGATCGCCAGCCCTACCGTGGCAATAGCGCCGCCGAGTGCCGTCATAACGGCGCCGGTGATAGCGACTTGCTTGGCGATCTGAAAGGCCTGGGCGATGAGCTGCGTGTTCTGGCGGGACCATTCCACCACGCGCTGCGTAACCTGCTGCATCTTCTTGGCGGCAGCCGTTAGCACGGGCACGACGGCGCCACCGATCGAGATCGTGATCGCCCGCAGGCTGGCTTGCAGGTCGACCATCGCCACGCGGTATTCTTCCGCCGCTTTGGCATCCTCGCCCGACAACACAACGCCCAGCTCGCGAGCCCGCTCGATCAGGGCCCGAATCCCTTTCTCGCCCCCGTTGTTGCTAAAGAACTTTTGCCACGCTTCCTGATCGGTGCCTAATGCCTTGACAGACGTTCCGGCCCGCTCGGCCGCGTAGGCCAGCGCCGACATGCTCTCGACCGAGATATCGAGCTTCTTGGCCATGGCCGAGGTATCAATGGCCAGGTCCTTAAAAACCTTCGCCGCTGCGGTCATCGGTCCGACCAGAATGCCGCCGAGCGCCGTCAGCTTGGCTCCCACACCTGCCACAGCTACGCCAAAATTCTTGACCTGCGCGCCGCTCTTCTGCAACGTGGCCGTGAACCCGTCATCCTTCATGCGCAGATCGTAGTAGGCCTGCCCAGCCTTGATCTGATGGCCGCTGCCGCCGTTGCTGCCGCGATCGTAGGAGAATGCCATGCGTTTCCTCGTTTAGAAAAACTCCGCCCGGGCCGCCGGTGCAAAGCGGCCCAGGCGGTACGCAGCAGCACGGCTCGCCCAGATGAATAAACGAGCCGGACCGCAACGTGATTCGTTAATGGATCAAAACGCGTAGCCGGCTACGCTCGCGCCGTCCGCAATCTGATCGCAGGGAAGTGTTCGCGAGATTGTCACGTTCAGTATCTGGGCCCCGTCGCGAGTGATGGCATGCCTCTCGGTGACAGAAAATGCCGCCCTCTTGAACTGCTGAACCGCTGCGTCGCGAATTGCTCTGAATTCCGCCGGGCTGCGATAGAGACGTTCGAGCGGCGTCAGGCCAGCGGCCGGCGGCGTCAGCTGCTTGGCGAATACGCGGAGCCGCGTCGCCGCCCATAGATTCGCGTGGTGATCGTACCGGCGGAGATCCGGCGACGTGACCGATTTTTCTGGGCCCGGCTTTTGCACGACGGCCGCAAGTTTCCCGCTCAAGGTGAGCGGGACGTCGAAATACGCACGGCTGTCGGAAACACTCACCTTCTTTGCCAGTT
>DASYDW010000037.1 GCA_036499395.1 Pirellulales bacterium | reverse complement strand
ATGGCAACACGTCAAGCGGGGCGTGCCTGTGATTGTCGAAATCGGCCCGCGCGACCTGACGGGCGATTCGTTGATGCCCAAGCGCCGCGACGAGCCGGCCGGTGAGAAGAAACCTGCCGTGCCGCGCAGTCAGTTCGTGGCCGAGATCGGTGCCACGCTCACGGCGATGCAAAAGAATCTGTTCGAGCGCGCCTTGGCCGAGCGAACGGCGAACACGCGAACGCTCACGAAGCTCGACGAATTCGAGGCCTTCTTCACGCCGGCCAGCGCCGAAAAGCCTGAGATTCACGGCGGCTTCGCCGTCTGCCACTTCGTCGAAGGGCCAAAGACGACCGAGATCCTGGCAAAGCACAAGGTGACAATCCGCTGCGTGCCGATTGCCGAGGAGCCCGGCTTCGAGAGCGAAGTCCCCGGCAAATGTATCTTCACAGGCGAGCCGACAACCAAGCGCGCCATCTTTGCCAAGGCGTACTAACCTGGTGGTCGCGTAACTTCAACCCGCAAGTGTCTGCAGCTGAGGTCTATGGGCCCAGTAGCGACAAAAATTGCATTCGTTCTTGCGCAGTGCCATACTCGGCCTGCCATGATCCGCAATTGCTTTGTCATAATGATTCTCTTGATCGGCACCACGCCGTGCGTCTCTGCGGCGGATGAAGTGCCCTGGCCGCATCATCAGGTACTCGCCGCTGGCGTACACGTGATTGGCTTTGCCGACCGGTACCGTTCGGCCAATTGCGGGTTGCTCGTGGCAGACGACTCTGTATCGGTGGTCGATCTACCGCGTGGAATTACCGCCGCGGATTTCCTGGACCAGATCAAAGCTGTGACGCACAAGCCGGCCAAGACTCTATTCCTCACCCACGCCACGCACGAGGACGCCGCTCTTGTCAACGAGCTGCGCCGGCAAGGCATTGAGCGTGTTCACCTCTCGCCCACCACGTTCAAATCCTTGACCGCCAGCGCCGCCACAAGAAAGCCGAATTCCCAGCCCGAGGCGGCGCAAACTTCTCACGCTGGCTTTGAGATCATCGCCGAACGTCGCAACATCGACAATGTTGGACAGCCGCTCGAATTCCTGCCGCTCGATGAATTTTCCGCGGCGGGCGGTGCTGCCCTCTTCCTGCCAAAGACGAAAGTCCTATTCGGTGGTCCCGCCATTTATCATGGGCCGCGAGTGCCGTTAGCAGGCACAGATACCGACACCTGGCGAGCGAATCTACGGCAGCTCGCAGCGATGAGTCCCGAGAGTGTCGTGCCGGGCTTTGGTTCGTGGGGTAAAGCGGAGATCATCGATCGGCAGCAGCGATTCCTGACCGAGCTGCGCCGGCAAGTTGGCTACTTCATCGCACAAGGGCAGCCTCGCGACGATCTACAACACGCCGTACGCCTGGTGCCCGATTATTTGGTGTGGATGCCTTACGATACGCCATTGGCCGAGGATGTCGAGCACGTCTACGAAGAGTTAACCGTGCCCCATGCACCATTCAATGGCCATACTCCGAGAACAGACGATGGCCAGGTGCATGCTCTAGTGCTGATCGGCGATCAACCGCATGAGCCGGGGCATATCGAAGAGGGCTTGCGTCCCGTATTCACGGCGACTGGAGTGACGCCGCACTTTGCCGTCGACGTGCGGGCCTTATCGGTGGAAAACCTGGCTCGCGTCCAATTGCTCGTGATCTTGCGTGATGGTCTGATGCGACCGCAAGCGGCCGGCCGGCCTGACTACGTGTGGATGACGCCGACGCAAGAGCAGGCCGTGGTCGACTTCGTGCATCGCGGCGGCGGATTCCTGAACCTCCACAACTCGATGGGAATTTATCCCGAGGATGGTCCTTACTTACGGCTCGTCGGCGGGCGCTACATCGGGCACGGCCCGCTCGAACGCTTTCGGGTCGAGGTGGTTGATCGCGAACATCCTATTACGCACGGCGTCGAGGACTTTTCCGTCGCAGACGAACAGCACACACCTCCGGTCGATGCCGAGCGGGTCCATCTGCTGTTGCGCAATCGTTCGGACGATGGCCATACCGCGGCCGCCGGCTGGTGCTACGAACCTGGCAAAGGCCGCCTCTGCCACCTGGCGAACGGCCACACCCGCGAAGCACTCAATCACCCCATGTACCAGCGGCTCATGCAAAACGCAGTGCTTTGGTGCGTAAAGAAGTGACGAGCAACGAGCGATCGGGTTCGGCGAGTGTGCCATGCTTTTTCGCCGCAGGCGAATAAGCATGCCCGCTACTTCTCCGAGACTTCAGCGCACACTGTGGACAATTTCATCGCACGACCGCAGAGGCCCCGTCACTTCGGCAAATCGACCCAACGCCTTTCGCGATACGATTCCAGCACGGCGTCAGCCACCATCTGGGCTCGCAGTCCGTCGTAGAAACTAGGCACTGCCGCGCGTTTCTCGACGATCGCCGAAACGAATTCCCACGCCAGGTCGTAGCGGAATATCGTCGCCGGCTTTCCTTCTTTCGGATCGCGTGGGCTGCCGGTTGGCTTCAAGAATTCCGCCGGCACTTTGACCGGCGCCAGATCGTGCCCGGTCGAGCCCAATAAGATGACATTCGGCTCGTGCAGCCGATACACCGCCGATCCTTTCGAACCGTTGATCTCGGCCCATTCGTGACCAAAGCCGTCGCGGTGATATCCCTTGGCCAGCGTCGTTCCTTCCCAGACGCCAACTGCGCCGCGCTCGAACTCGCCCAAGAAGGCAGACCAGTCATCGACTTCCGACGGTGCGCAGGTCCGCCCGTCGGTCGTTTGCGTCCGTTCGACGAATCGCGCGACTGCCCCCGAGACGCTGCGAAGAGGACCGAGTAGATCCTGGGCAAAGTCGATCCGGTGGATCGTCATATCGAACAAGTCACCTGCCCCGGCCTTGTCTTTGTATTGCCGCCATCCCCAACTGGTCTCTGGCCAATCAAGAAACCTCTGCGAACGGAAATGGCGTGGCTCGCCCAGGTCGCCCCGCTCGACCAGGTGCTTGAGATATCGCATCGACGGAGCGAAGCGGTAGGTGAACGCCGTCATGTGAACCACGCCTGCCTTTTCAGCGGCGTCGTACATCTCTTGCACCTCGCCGGCGTTCAGCCCCAGTGGCTTTTCGCACATGATGTGCTTGCCAGCCTGGGCCGCGGCGACGGAGATATCCTTATGCGTGAAATTGGGAGTCGCAATCAACACACCGTCAATATCGTCGGCTGCGCAGATTTCACGGTAGTCAGTGGTGACGCGGTCGATGCCCCAGTCCGCGCGGCGTTTTTCGAGCAACTTAGGGTCGGCATCACATGCGGCCACTAACTCGGCGCGGGGATCCAGGCGGATGCCTGGTACGTGGTGATAATCGCTAACGGCGCCGGCGCCGATAATGGCCAGGCGGACAGGTTTGGTCGAGGGATTCATTCGATTCATCGCAGGCAGGATGCGGGACGAGCCACCGAAACGGCAAGCCTACGACTTGCGCCGTCGATCGACAAGCGGCGCGCAGTGGGCGGCATGTGTAGGCGCAGGGAAGAACCCCTGCGACTGGCTTCGATCTCGGGCCCAGGTCCACGTATCGTGGGCCTGGGAAGCGCATAGCAACGCAATATCGGCCTGCCTCATAGAGGCCAGCTACAGATGCGAATGCCGCTACCTACGCCCCGCTGGCCGAATCGGCTTCAGGCGCCGCTTCTTCCCGTACCGGTATAGGTCGTTTCCGCGCGATGCCGGTGCCTGGGACAAGCAGTGGGCTAGGCGAATTCTCTTCGATGATCACCTTCAACTCGTCGGCGTCGATGACTTCTTTTTCGATCAGTCGCGCGGCCAGGCCTTCCAGAGCAGGACGGCGGGCCGCGATGATCGCGCGGACCTTTTCGATCGCTTCGTCGATCATGCGACGCACTTCCTGGTCGATCTCTCGGGCTGTGTGCTCGCTGTGGCTGCGCTCGCGCGGGAAATCTCCGCCGCCGGACAGAAACGGCGAACGGCCGCTTTCGCGGTAATTCACACGCCCCAGCCGGCTCATGCCGTATTCCATCACCATGCTGCGGACGATTTCGCTGGCGCGCTCCAAATCATTCTGAGCGCCGGTCGAAACGTCGTGGAAGGTCAACTCTTCGGCGATTGTGCCGGCCAGTAGAACCTGCACTCGGCTTTCAAGCTCGCCTTGCGTCATCAGATAGCGATCCCCTTCGGGCCGCTGCATCATGTAACCCAGCGCGCCGATGCCGCGGGGAATGATCGAGACCTTATGCACCGGGTCCGTGTCAGGCAGGCTGTACGCAACCAGGGCATGACCGCTTTCGTGATAGGCGACGCGCTGCTTTTCGTCCTGGTGGATGATGCGTTGTTTCTTTTCCAATCCGGCCGTGACGCGCTCGACTCCTTCGTTGAACTCATCCATACCGACCGACGATTTACCTTTGCGCGCCGCTAGCAGCGCCGCCTCGTTGACGAGGTTTGCCAGGTCGGCCCCCACAAAACCCGAAGTGATGCGGGCCACATCGGCCAATCGCACGGCGCTATCGAGCTTCACGTTCTGCACGTGAACTTCGAGAATCTTTTCGCGGCCGCGGACGTCCGGACGGTCGACCAGCACATGCCGGTCAAAGCGGCCCGGTCGCAGCAAGGCCGGATCGAGCGTTTCAGGCCGATTTGTGGCAGCCATCACGATCACGCCGCTGTTGGATCCGAAGCCATCCATCTCGACGAGCAACGCATTGAGCGTCTGTTCGCGCTCGTCATGCCCCCCCACGATGCTGGTGCCGCGCGTCTTGCCGAGGGCATCCAACTCGTCGATGAAGATTATGCAAGGGGCTTTGGCCTCGGCCTGCTGGAACATATCGCGGACACGAGCGGCGCCGACGCCCACGAACATTTCCACAAAGTCCGAGCCCGACAGGCTGAAGAACGGTACGCCTGCCTCGCCGGCAATGGCCTTGGCGAGCAGCGTCTTGCCAGTGCCCGGAGGCCCGACGAGCAAGATGCCCTTCGGGATACGTCCACCGAGCACTTGATATTTTTCGGGGGTCCGCAAGAACTCGACGACTTCACGCAGCTCTTCGACCGCCTCGTCGATGCCGGCTACGTCGTCGAACGTAACGCCGATATCCTCCTGGGCGTACATCTTGCCTCGGCTGCGACCGAAGGCCATCGGGCTGCCAGCCCCCCCCAGGCGACGCATCATCAGGAAGAAGGCCAGGACGAACAGGGCCGTCACGATCAGAATCGGAGCATAGGCACGCAGTCCGCTGGGCGCACGCTCGGCACGGACGTTCGTAAAGCCGTTGTCATTAAGTGGTTTGAATAGGTCGTGTTGCTCGAAGCCCATCCGCGGTGTGGAAAATCGCACTCCGGCCTGTTCGTCAGCCGTGGGAACGCCGTGCGAGTCCAACGGCCGCATCGTCACCTTGCCGGTGATCTCGGAAACGCCAACGGTCAGGTCCGTCAGGTGCGAGAAACGGCGATTTCCCTTGGATTCGCTGCTTTCGTCACGCACCTCGATCGTGGCCGGAGGCTTTCCTTCCTTCGTGTTTTTCTCGTCACTCCCCATCTCGATCATGCTGATCAAGGCCGAGTAGGGAATTTCGACGTCCGGCTGGCTGGCCAACAGCGCCACGAGAAAAACCGTGCCGATCCCCAGGGCCAGCAGGTACCAAATAACGTTATTTCCCAGGCCGGGAGTTTTCTTGTCCGAAGGCTTCCGTGGCGTCTCGGGTCGCGGTTCCATGGCGCAATATCCTAAGCGGTGTTGACCGTGGTAGATGAATCAAAAGAGCGGCAGTCGTGGCCGTGACAAACGTGCCTGGCGCTTCGAGGCCAGCCGAGAGAGGTGACGAGGGCGTGACAGCCGTGCGAACGACATATCAAAGCTATCCTAGGTTCCCGAACCGGAAGATACAACGTTGCCGTCCATCAATGCGAGTCGTTCACCCGTAGTGCTGCTGGCCGGTCTGCCAGGGCGCAAAGCGGGCGCAGGATCAGGGTTGTCCCCCGCGTACGCCCCTTTTAGAATGCCGTGCAGCCTCGCGGCAACCCCAAGTCAGCAAGGCTATTACCGCTTTCTCCTGAGAGAATCCGGGGCCGACTGGCGACGCCAGGTCGCCGCTGTTCACGGCGGCATTGATCGTCACGACCGCTACAACCTCGGCGGGAATGCTGGATGCGGTGGGCCGAGGTTGGAGGACACGGCCGTTGCCGTGATCCGGGGACTGGCTTGGTTTAAGGGTCGGAACGGCCGCGCGGATTTGCCAGCTGTCGAAACGCTTGCCGCCGCAGCGGCAGCCGAGATCGCGGCTCGTAAAGCGTCGGCACGGCGAGAATTGCTGAAATCACGAGCGTAGGAAATATTGGCCGTGCCGCCCCGGCCGATGCGTTCGTATAAAACAACGGCCTTCGAGCATCGCATGACGGAACGCGTGAAAAACATCGCCGTGCTGGGGTCGACTGGCAGTATCGGACAGAGCACGTTGGCCGTGATCGCCGCCTCGGCGGGGCAACTCAAGGCCGTGGCGCTCTCGGCCCATGCCCGAACCGGTCTGCTGGCCAGTCAGGCTGCGGAATTCGGGCCGCGATATGTCGTGGCATCCGACCCCACGGCCGCAGGAGAGCAAGACTGGAGCAATTTGCCGAGTGGCGTCGAACTGAGCGTCGGACCGTCCGCGCTTGAGGATATCGTCTCCCGGCCCGAGGTCGATGTGGTTGTCGCGGCGATCGTCGGCAGCGCTGGGCTGCGCAGCACCTGGGCCGCGCTCGAGGCAGGTAAGACCGTAGCCCTGGCGAACAAAGAGACTCTGGTCATGGCCGGGGCACTGGTCATGGACCTCGCCGCACGGCGCGGCACCAGCATATTGCCCGTCGACAGCGAGCATAGCGCGGTTTTCCAAGCCCTGCAAAGTGGCCGGCGGAATGAAGTGCGACGGATCGTGCTGACGGCCAGCGGCGGACCATTTCGGAAATACTCACGCGAGCAGTTGGCCAGCGTAACCGTATCCGAGGCCTTGGCTCATCCCACCTGGGCGATGGGTCCAAAGATCACGGTCGATTCGGCAACGATGATGAACAAGGCGCTCGAAATTATCGAAGCACGATGGCTGTTCGACATCGACGTCGATCGGATCGATGTGGTGGTTCATCCGCAGTCGATCGTGCATTCGTTCGTGGAATATATCGATGGCTCGGTGCTGGCGCAGCTCAGCCCGCCCGACATGAAATTACCCATTCAATATGCGTTGACCTATCCAGCGCGATCTACAGGCATCGCGGCGCGGATGAATTGGAGCGACTGCCTGCGGCTGGAGTTCGAGCCCCCGGATCTCGAGCGGTTTCCAGCGCTGGAATTAGGGCGCGAGGCGGCCCGGGCCGGCGGTACGACCGGAGCCGTTTTAAATGCGGCCAACGAGGTGGCGGTCGAGGGTTTCTTGCGAGGCGAGTTGCCTTTTGTGGAAATTGTCCCGGCCTGCCGCAGTATTTTGGAACATCACGATTTTGATCCCAGTCCTACACTTGATGACCTAATACAAGTGGATGGTTGGGCGCGTAAGGAGATGGCACGTTGGGTATGCACTTGAATTTCGCACCTTTGTTCGCCGCGGGTTGGCTGACGGACTGGCACAACTGGGGCATCATCGCCCAGGTGGCGGTCGGACTCGGCGCCGTGATTTTCGTTCACGAATTGGGACACTTTCTGGTCGCCAAGGCGTGTGGCGTGAAGTGCGAGAAGTTCTATCTCGGCTTCGACATCTTCGGGCTGAAGCTCGCTAAGTTTCGCTGGGGCGAAACGGAATATGGCATCGGCGTGCTGCCGCTGGGCGGTTACGTCAAAATGCTGGGCCAGGAGGATAACCCGACCAAGGCGGCCGAGGAGTTCGAACGCGCGAAGATCGCGCACGACGCGGCCGGTGGCGACACGCTGCCCGAGGGGGAAGCGGGAGCCGAGACCAGCATTTTCGACCCGCGCAGCTACCTGGCTAAATCGGTTCCGCAGCGGATGGCGATCATTTCGGCCGGCGTGATCATGAACGTGATCTTCGCCTTCGCCGTGGCCGTGATCGCCTACAAGATCGGAGTGAATGAGAATCCCTGCGTCGTGGGCCGCCTGTTGCCTGGCGACCCAGCCTGGGCCGCGGGCTTACGGCCAGGAGACGAAATCATTCGCATCGGCGAGATCGAGAACCCGCGCTTTCGCGATCTGCAAACCCGCGTGGCGTTGGGTGACAACATCGATAAAGGGGTGAAATTCGTGATTCGCCGTGAGGGCGAAAGCGAGCCGCTTGACTTCACGATCTATCCCGATCCAACCGGCCTGGCGCCGCGCATCGGCATTCTCAGCGCGTCGACCACGACCCTCGCCAAACCGCCACTCTCGCCCGTGGCGCCGCTGGGTGGAAAAGAGAGCCCTTTCAAGCCGGGCGACGTGATCGCGGCTGTGGCCGGCAAGAATGTGGCTAACAACGCGGATATTCAACGCGAATTTGCGCAGAATCCTGGCCCGACCAATGTCACGGTATTGCGCAAACTCAACGACACCGAAACCGAGACGCTGCCGATCGATCTGCCAGGCCGGCCCATGAAGCGGCTGGGGCTGATCATGGAAGTCGGGCCCATCGCGCGCGTGCAAGCGGGCTCGCCGGCCGAGCACGCTGGTTGGAAGCAGGGCGACATGCTCGTCTCGATCGATGGCCAGCCGCTTGGCGATCCCGAAACAGTGAGCGCTCGCCTGCTACCGCAAGCCGGTAAAGAGATCAGCGTCACCACGCGGCGAGACGGCAAAGAGAGCGAGCAAAAGGTCACCCTGCGTGAACCCTATGCCATCGAAGAGCCGCTCACGGCCAGCGAACCGTTGGTGATCAACACGCTCGGCGTAGCGATCGACGTTACAACCCGTGTCGCCAGCGTCATTCCGGGTAGCCCCGCCGAGAAGGCGGGCATCACCCCGGGAGCCGAGATCGTCGCGGCGCATCTTCCCAAGATGACGTTGAAAGTGGGCGACGACGACGTGGTGATGAAAGAGGCCGAAATCGAGTTTGGCCCGAAGAAGGCGACCTGGACCAGCTTCACCGAACAATTGCAAGTCACGCCGACGGACACGAAGGTCGAACTAACGCTGGCCGACAAGCGCACCGTAGAAGTCACGACCATGACGACGGACGACTGGTTCGCCGATCGAGGATTCAATTTCGAGCCGCTGTACACGAAGGTCCGCGCGGCGACGATGGGCGAGGCGTTGCGACTAGGTGGGAACGAGGCCGTCGAATCGGTGACTCAGGTATACCGCTTTCTGCGCAAGATCGGCACGCAGGTTTCGCCCAAGGGCATGGGAGGGCCGCTCTCGATCTTCGGCGTGGCCCATCAATCCGCCAGCAAGGGACTTTCGGCCCTGCTGATCTTCCTGGGCATGCTTAGCGCGAACCTGGCAGTGCTCAACTTCTTGCCGATTCCGCTCCTGGATGGCGGGCACATGGTGTTCTTGCTACTAGAAGGAATCCGCGGCAAGCCCGTCAGCGAACGGGTGGTCGTCGCGTTCCACTACGCCGGGTTTTTGTTCATTATCAGCCTAATGGCCTTCGCTTTCGGGTTAGATATCGGGATCATTCCGCGGTTACCATAGGGGGAATACGGAAACACGCATGCAGAAATGATGAATCGGTGCAGAGCCGATCGGTGGTAAAACGTGTCGTCGACTCACCATGCGTCAATTTGCATTCACCCATTTCCCAAGGCCGTGCTGTTCGACGCCGTTGGAACGGTGATCCGGCCCGAACCAAGCGTGGCGGCCGCTTATGCGATGGCGGGGCGCCGCGAGGGCATCGATGTCGCTGAAAGCGATATGAAGCCGCGATTCGCCGCGGCCATGGCACGGCAGGATGAAATCGACCGCCAGAAACACGGCGGACGCACCAATCAACAGCGCGAAATCGAGCGGTGGCGCGGAATCGTAACCGATGTGTTTGGTGACGTGCCCGAGGCCGGGCCGATCTTCGACGATCTGTGGGAGCACTTTGCCCGTCCGGAGCATTGGCGGTTATTCGACGATGCGGCCCCGACATGGAACGCCCTGGCCGAGGCGGGCGTGACGCTGGGCATCGCGTCGAATTTCGATGATCGGCTGGACGGCATCTGCGCGGCGCTCGCCCCGCTGGCCGATTGCCCGCACGTGTTCGTTTCGTCCCGCGTCGGCTGGCGCAAGCCACGGCCGGAGTTCTTCGCGACCGTCGCTGACAAATTAGGGCTATCCGCTTCCGAAATACTGTTAGTCGGCGACGATCTGAACAACGATTATCGCGCCGCCCGCGCCGCCGGCTGGCAAGCAGTGCTGATAGATCGCAAGGGTACCGGTGCCGACACTTTTAGGGAACACTCTCGTTCCGAGGACGCGGGCAGGATCATTTCGCTAGGCGCATTGAACGAGTTGTTCACTGCGGGCTAGCATCGGGCAACTTCTGGAAATTGACGTCAACCGTCGTATCCAGAACCTCGATCGATTTTCTGATGAATGGGCCCGGCCCGCTCGTAGCAATATCACCGGCATCGAACTTCGCTTGCAATTGCGATTCCAACGGCGCGCCGGGAACGCGGATCGTAACGATCGACGTTTCTCCGGATCGAATATCGAGCCGTTGCGAGAAAGCTTTCGTATAAGCAGGTTCTCCCATAGGCGATACCCCTTGCCCCGACAAAAACATCAGGTGAACGCTGATGTAATAGTTGCGAGACGGCACATACAACAGTTGCGGAAGTTCGCTGGCCTTCTTACTGACGCCGGCCACAGTTATTGGCACTGGCGGAAGGGGCAAGGGCCAACCTTCTTCCGGGGGCTCGTCGCTTGGCGGGACTGGTTGGCTTGGAAAATAGCGCGCGTCCGTCATGATCTGCAGTGCGACGAATACGCGAAACTCGCGCTCCCCTACGGTAACCGAGTCGGGTACGTTTTGAGCCGCAAGTTCCAAACGTCCTCCTGCGCAGAGATCCAGATCGACCGACGTTTCGTTAATCCCTGGCATGAGATAGAGCGGCCGACTTTGCAGGCGCCCAAACAGTAATTCATTTTCGGTCTTGGGCGGCGAGGCACTGACTTCTTTAGCGTTGTTAGTCTTGCCGTCCGGAGTAAAAAGGGTCGCGAGCAGGCAATACTCCCCTTGTTGCAGGATGCCGGTATCGAAATACCCTCTCGCGTCGGTGCGCACACGACGCGCAATCAAGCCAGGCGTGTTTCCCGATTGTGGAACGTCTGCGAAGCGAAATACCCGAATCTCGGTATCCACGGCCGGTTTGGATGGGTCGCCCAGATAGCAGCGGCCGGTAGCCTGCGGCGGCCGCTGCTGGGCCAGCATCGCTTCCTGCGTCGAAGCTAGGGAGGCAAGTTGAGAGGAAAGCTCTTCGGTGCGCGTGGCCAGGCTGCGTTGGACTTGCCATCCGCCGGCGGCCAACAGCGCGATGCCGATGGTGAGAATGCTCAATAGTGCGATACCTGAGGCGCGAAACATGACATCCTCCCCATGGTGAATCCACCAGCACTGGCGCTTGATACGGTCGATGTCGCCGAAATTCGCTAGCGCCGTCCGCACGGCCTTTGCGGATGACTCTCCTTGCCGCACGAGTTCCGCCGCCGACGAGGCTAGATGGTCGGCCAGTTCGGCCTCGAGTTCCGCATCGAATGATTCCTGGGAGCGCGCACCGCCGAGCATGTCTTCCCCGGCAATATCGGGAGCGCGGCGCACATCCTGTTCGTCTTCATGCCGTGACGATTCCGACATGCGCAATCCCCAAGATGCGGTTGATCGTCTTGGCGAACGTGGCCCATTCCGTGCGTAGGCTTTCTAAGTAGCGTCGCCCTTCGCCGGTGAGCTGATAGTGCTTACGCTTTCGCCCCTCAGACGAACTTTTCCACGTGGCGCGCAGATAGCCGCGCTTTTCCAGCCGGTGCAGCGCCGGGTAGAGCGTCCCTTCCTGGGCGAGCAGAACGCCGCCGCTCGTCTCCTGCACCGCCTTGGCGATCTCGTAGCCGTAGCTGGCACCTGAGGAAATCAGTTCAAGAATCACTGGCTCGAGGGCACCGCGTACCAGATCAGGGTTTTGGGCCATACACAGCCTCATCGCATTGCGATACCTTGCATCACTAGGCATGAGGATACATTGCCACACTAGGCATGTCAACGATTTGTTTCGCGATGTCCGGAGCAATGCAAACCAATGTTTGCCGCGCTCGCATTCCCGGCTAGACTCAGGCGCACGACGCATCGCTCCCCATCCCTTCGCTTTTCGGGTGCAGAAATGAAACTTCGCATCGCGCCGCTGGTGGTACTTGCCACGTTGTTCATGACCGTTCTCACGGCGACGGCGGCCGACAAGGCGCCGGGCGATGCGCTGTTAGGGAAGTGGTGGTTTCCCAAGAAGAATGGCAAGCTCGAAGTCCGCAGTGAAAAAGGGGTCTATTACGGCAAGATCGTCACCTACGACAAGCCGGGCGCGCTCGACAAGTACAACCCCGACGACACGCTGAAAAAACGCCCCGTCGTCGGCATCGACATGCTCGAGAACTTCACCTACGACCCGGCCAAGAATCAATGGGCCGGCGGCACGATCTACGACGGCGACAGTGGCAAGACCTACAACTGCACTCTGTGGTTCGAGAACAACGACACCACGCAACTGAACGCCCGAGGGTACGTCGGCATATCGCTGTTCGGGCGAACCGAAATCTTCTCTCGCGTCACCGAAAAGGACGAAAAGGCGAGTGAAGCAAAGCCCCCAGCGGGCAAGTAAGAAAAAAGGTGTCAGAAGAAAAAAGGCACCAAAAACCTTTTTCATTCGCCCAGTTGGCGCTGGACTTCACTCAGCGTCAGGCGCACCAGGTGTACACGGCGCGATAGATCGGTATCGGCTTCGCGGTCAAGGTCGTCGGTCTGCGCGTGGGCCGCTTCCTCTTCCAGCGCAGCCAGCCATGTGGGAACCTCCAGGCCTGAGCCGGCGGGCTGTTCAGCCACCTCGCGAATTTCGCTTTCCAGGCGGGAAAACGCCTCGGCCGGTCCGTCGCCGCGAATCTCTTCGATTGCCGGCGCGACCAAAGCCCGCAGTCCGTCGACAGCCAGCGGTCGGATAAATCGTTCGGCCAGCCGAGCGGCAATCGTGGGCAATCGCATCTGGTAACGTTTGCCTAGCGTTTCGAACTGCTTCTGCAGCGAGTCGGCGGCGTCACCGGTTCGCTCAGCCAGGGCACGTCGCCATAATTCGGCGGTTTCGATCTGGCCGCGCCGCATAAGGACTTCGTGCGCTTGCACGATCGGTTGAATGTTCCAGCAAACGCGTTCGTAGCTGGCCTTCAGGCGCAGGCAGTCGACCAGCGTGTACAGCAATTCGCCATGATCGGACTGCGTCGTGGTCGAGTTGTAGTCTTTGTACTCGGTATAGTTCTCGACGATCACTTCGGCAATGGTCTGCAGATGCTCGGCCGCAGACGCCCAAGTGATCGGCGGATTATCGGCCGACAAGTCCTCGATCAGGCGAAGCGATTGCGCGGCATCAGGCTGAGCCTCGAGCGATCGCAAGTAGGCTTCCGCCCCTTGATCGAGGATCGCACGCAGGCTACCCAAGTTGAGAAATTTTTGCGTGAAGAGGTCGTGACCATATTGTTCGACGAACGACGTGAGCGCCGTGAAGCGATCGGGCTCGGCCAGCTTTTCCAGAACCGACAGGCGCACGGAGCGGCTGTGTTCGAGCCACAGCCGCAGTAACGGTTCCGTGAGCATTTGCAGCGTCTCGACCAACTCGGCATCGGAACTCGCCGGTCGGTCGTCCGTCGCCATGGCCGCATCGATCACGCAGTTAACCAGCGCTCGGTAACCGGTTTCGAACAGCCGGTCGAATTCCGTGACTGCCTTCTCTCCCTTCGGCCGATGGCGTTCCATGGCGATGGCCGCGGTGATGAGCTGGCAGGTTTCGGCTACTAATCCCAATCGCGGCAGCACGGTCAGCAGGTCGACGATTAATTGCTTAAGGGATTGCGTGCGTACAAATTGCAGCGGATCGCCACCGCGGGACAGCGGCACGTAAAGGATCGGCTGCTGTTCAAGTTCCGCCCGCAGCGCAGGAAATTCGGCACGGACCCGATCGACCTGGGCAGCCAGAATATCGCGTAGCAGTTCAACGGCCAGCGTTTCCCAACGAGACGATGGCTCCGTCGTGTCGCTTGGCGCCGCTTCGGCTTCGACCGGCGTGGTAATCGCCCTGATCCAGCGCGCGGCCGAGGCCGCCTCGACCGTGGTCGTGGCAATCTCGGCCAGCAGCGCCTCTTTCAAGCGACGGCGCCGATCGTATTCGACCAACGACGTATGGTTACCCGTTGGCTCGGCGATGCGGTATTGATGAACCGCGATCAGGAGTTGGGCTAGCTGTTGCTGGCAGCCAACGGCGTGTTCAAGCTGCGCGGCCAGATTCTCTCTCGCAACCTGAGCGGTGGCGTCCGTGGCACTAATAATGGCCGCTGTCGTGCGCAGTTGAGCAACCGTGCGCAGAAATGCCAACCGCGAGTGCAAACGCGTGGCCTCGAGATCGAGCTCGTAGTCCGTGGCCGCCTCGCCACCGCCGATGATCGAGCTTTCCGTGCCGTCGTCGGTCGTATCAAGATAGGTGACATCTTCATACGCGGCGCTGAACAGGTCGTCGTCATCGTCCGACTCGCCCCCCTCTTCACTTGCTACGGCGAAAGCCAGGCGAGGTGCGTCCCAATATTCGCCGGCGTTAGATTCCAAGTAATCGAAGAACTTGTTAACCAGTTTCCAAGACGACGTTTCGATCGGTTGATCCGCTGGCAATAATTCGATGAGCCAGCGCTTCGCCAGGTGATGGAACGAGTACTCCCCCTCGGCCAACTGCATCTCTTCCGACTCGGAGAGCCATTGCACGAGCAGGCCCGTGGCGGCGACAAAGTCGCGCTTTTCGAGCAACGTCTGAATGACCAAGGCATAGGCGCGCGGCGATTGAAACTTGCCGACGTGCTTGCGCCAGAAGGCGATGTCGCCGCCGGTTGCGCCGGCTTGTCGCCAGGCGCCCAGCGCACTAGCGACGGCGGCCGCGGCCTCGACCGATTCGCGGCCCGAAACCGAATCGATGCCGGAAACCTCGAGCGTTCCGAAACGGTCCCACCAAGTGGCAAACGCCGCCAACAATGCCCGCACACGCTCGAGGATCGCATCCTGACCGGCAGCGGCAGCCTCGGCGGCCGTGCGAATAGCCAGCCCGAAGATGCGAGTTACCAAGTGGACTAGCACGTCGACGCGGTGATCTCGGACGCTGTTTTCCAACGCGGGAAAGAGACTGAATTGCCCCTGAAAGCCAAGAATATTCCAGGGATCGACCACAGCACCACATTGAATCGCCCGCTGCAGCAAATCGTCGACGTCAGCCAGCAACCGCGCCGCCTCGGCAATGTCGCCGCGGGCCAAGGCCAAATGACCGATCGTGATCTGACCACTAATGCTCGAAAGCATTCGCGCCGAAGTCACCGGGACGACGTCGGCCTGACGCTTCGTGGCTGCCAAGTCCCCCATCGTGGCGAACAAACGCGCCAGCCGCACGTGCTGCAATTGCACTCCGCGCAAGCGTGACAGCCGGGCGTTCAGATCATGCCTCGCGCCGGCGAATGGTTGATGCAGTGTCTGGGCTTCTGTCCGCAGTCGATCCCCGCCCGCCCCCGCAGCTTCTACCAGGCGGCGACGGTAGAACTCATCCCGATAGGCGGCAATCCGGGGAAGAAGCGTAGCCAAGGTCGTGCCGGAGTCATGTGCCTCGGGCCCACTGCCGCTGACGCCGGCGGCCATCAGGATCGTTCCGGCGAGCACGACCGCCGCTTCCTGCAGGCGAAATTCCGCATCGTTCGGTGCTTCTTCGACGCGTTCAAGCAAAGCGTCGAGCGTCACGGCCTGTAACACAAAGCGACGGTAATGGCCCGCATTATCGATCGTATGGGCATCCCATTGCCCGAAATGGTAGTTAGGGCGTTTGTTGGCCGGGTGATCGAAGTCGTAGGCCCGCGGGTCAAGCGCTAGTTCATTCAAGCGTTGGGGATCGAAATAGGCCTGGTCCAAGGTGGCCCGATCGGTCGAGCGCAGAACATCGAGCGCCGCGGCAATCAGATCGTGATACCGTCCGGCGGCCACGCCCGCTCCGGCGACGAACAGCGGAATCGGACAAACCCATTCGTGACGGTAGGGCTCGATCTTTTGCACGGTGCGCAGGACCGCCACGGGACGATGGCCGATGAAATCGTTCAGCGCGTCGATCGCGCGGGGTACGATGCGGGATGCTTCGGCCCAAGGCCCCGATTCGACCAGCACCGCCTGGCAAGCTTTGGCGATAAAGTAAGGCTGGAAAAGTGTACTCTCGCTCTGATGGATCAACAGGTCACGATGAAACTTGCGATACTCAGGCAGGACCTGATCAAAGACCAGGGCGATGACGGCGGCAGCCTGTTCCGTACTCTCGAATCCCGGCAGGTCCTTGGCCATGACCGCCAACTCCGCCTGCAATTGATCTCGCAGCGTTTGCCAGGCTGGCGCCGCGCCGGAAACGGCCGCGGCCGAGATAAACGAATCGTTCACCGCCTGGAAAAAATGGGGGTCGAACGTGCCTGACGACAGGTTCAGGTACCCCAGCATCCTGCGATGAGCAGCCTGATTCATTTCATTGCCGCTGCGTAGGTTGAGAACGATTTTCCGAGGCGTAAGTCCTGGCGTAGGCCGCCGGCGGCGGCATACGAACGGGAGTCGTGGAGGGTCCGCGGACGGTCAGGCATTCCGAGTGGCCGGACTGCTGCCTGCTCACGTCTGGGCGGATTGGGCCCGTTTTCCCTGCCCCCGGGTAGGCATGACTTAAGGCGGTGCCGTCATCCTAAAATTGTCGGCTCTGACGCACAACCCGCCGCTTTGGCCGTTTACGGGTGAAAATCAGCGGACGGGCGCTCGTGAGACCGATCGACAGAGCCTGGCATTTCCTGCCACCACGCGCGGGATTTGAGATTATCATGGAGCTTTGCGTACCGGTGGCCTTCAGCCCCCCTCGGGCGCCGGCCGATCGAGATCGCGTTGTTCCTATCAAGGCAGCTCGCCTATGCATCCCTCCCGACGACCTTGGATACCTCTGGCGGTCTTTTGCCTGGCGCTAGTTTCAGCCGCGCCGGCATTCGGCCAAACCAATCGTTCGGAACTCATTGCCGAGCAGACGGCACGCCGTCACGGGCTAACCCGCGCCTGGGCGACGCGCATCACGTTGGATCCGGGGCGAAGCCGAGTTAACGAGATCACGATTCACGAGGGGGCGTTGATCAGCGTTACGAATGACTCGGTGGTTCAGGCCTTCGATGCCGAGACAGGGCGCAGTATGTGGTCGACGCTGGTCGGCAAGCGTTCGTATCCGAATACTCCTGTAGGCGCTAACGCCGCGTTTGTCGCCGTCTGCAACGGTTCGACGCTGTATGTCCTTTCGCGTACCGACGGCAGCCTGTTGTTTACCCGCAAGCTGCAGGGAACGCCGTCGGCTGCTCCGGCGGTCAGCGATGATCGCATTTACATTCCGACGTTTGCTGGAGCCGTCGAAAGCTACGAGATCGATTTAGAGAAACCCAAGCTGACGCCCCGTTCGTATCGCACCCGCGGCTCGATTGACGAAGCACCGGTGATCGCGGGCGATTATCTAATCTGGGCGACAAATGCCGGCGCCGTTCATTCCGCCACCAAAAAGGACCTGACCGCCAATTTCCGCTTCATGACGCGCGGCATGATCACGGCCGGCCTGGGCTATTGGCCACCGCTGGTCTATGCCGCTTCGGCCGACGGTTACATCTACGCGATCGACGAGAAATCGGGTAAACGACGCTGGCAGTATTCGACTGGTTACCCCGCTCGCGAAACTCCCGTCGCACTGGATGGCAACGTCTATGCGATCGCCGAGGCGGGGGGCATGTTCTGCCTGTCAGCGGAAACCGGAAATGAGAAATGGTTCTCTGCCAACGTGGCATCGTTCGTTTCTGCCAGCGCAACGCGACTGTACACAACCGACGAGACAGGCCGCATAATCGTTGTCGATCGACGAAGCGGTGCGCAGCTTGGAGAGATGATGACCGAGCTTTTGACTATCAAGGTGCAGAATATCCAGACCGATCGCATCTACCTGGCAACCGACAGCGGTTTGCTGCAATGCCTGCATGAAATCGATCAGGTAAAACCTTTGGTGCACGCCTTACCCCCTGATCCCGAAGTCGGCCCGGCCAAGAAACCCGCTGCGGCCCGAGCAGCAGCCCCCGCCGCCGAGCGAGCAATGGACGCCGACGCGGCGGAAGAACCCGCAGGTGACGATCCTTTCGGTGCCGAAGCGCAGCCGTAGCGCGCCGCGTCGGGTCTTCTTCGAGCCAACTCACTCGGAGAGTTCACTGGGTGACTTGCCTCGCGAGATTGCGCTGAATTCTGGCTCCTGTTGAAGGTTGCCCCGGCGCGGTATTCTCTACGGCCGGCAGGAATTCTAGTCATTCGCGCAAGTACCTGGTTCATCGAACCAGCGAACGTTGCCAGGAGGGGGACGGATCGTGACAGATGCGAGCCAAACCGCGGTCAAAGTCGGCCGCGCCATCATCAGTGTCAGCGACAAAACCGGTTTGGCGGAATTCGCCCACGGCCTGGCGGCCGCCGGCGTGGCGATTTACAGCACCGGAGGCACCAGACGGTTTCTACTCGAGCAAGGCCTGACAGTCCGCGACATTGCCGACTACACCGGCTTTCCCGAAATGATGGACGGCCGCGTGAAAACGCTGCATCCCAAGGTTTTCGGCGGCATTCTCTGGCGCCGCGACAACCCCGAAGACAAGCGATCGATCGAAGCCCACGGCATCGAATCGTTCGACCTCGTCGTGGTGAACCTGTACCCCTTCGAGCAAACCGTGGCGCGCGGGGCGAGCGAAGAAGACACCATCGAGCAAATCGATATCGGTGGGCCGTCGCTGGTGCGCGCGGCTGCGAAGAATCACGCGTTCGTGGCCATCGCCACCAGCCCGCAGCAGTATCCAAGCATCCTCCAGGAACTGTCGTCGGCCGGAGGACTATCGTTTGCACTGCGACGGCGACTGGCCGCCGAGGCCTATGCCCACACGGCACAGTATGACGCAGGCATCGCCCGCTGGTTCGCCGCAACAGGCGGTGAGGCACAAAACGACTTCCCCGCGCGGCTCGATTTGTCGCTCGAATTGAAAGAAGTCCTGCGCTACGGCGAGAACCCGCACCAGCGCGCAGCACTTTACGCTGATCATTCGGCAAAGCCGAATCTCGTGGGCGCGCGGCAGCTCAACGGCAAGGAATTGTCGTACAACAACTTGCTCGACCTGGATAGCGCGCTGGCCATCGTCCGCGGACTGTCGCGACCGGCAGCCGTGGTCATCAAGCACAACAATCCGTGTGGCGCCGCGGCGGCCGATGAACTGAGCACCGCGGCCAAACGTGCGATGGCAGGCGACCCGGTGAGTGCCTTCGGTTCGGTATTGGGATTCAATCGCCCGGTGGACCTGGCCACGGCCGAAGTGCTGTGCGAGCCGGGCCTTTTTGTCGAGGCGATCGTCGCCCCCGACTTTTCGCCCGAGGCACTCAAGGCTCTCACGACGCGGCCGAAGTGGAAGGCCAATGTCCGCCTGTTGGCCGTCGGCACCTGGGGCGAAACGAAACCGCGATGGGAACATCGGCAGGTCGACGGCGGCTTGCTGCGGCAAGAGGCCGACGTTCTGCCCGATCCAGTCGAAGGCTGGACCGTGGCCACTTCAACCGCGCCTGGCGACGCAGCCCGTGCCGATCTGGAATTTGCCTGGGCCGTCGTGCGGCACGTGAAGAGCAACGCCATCGTGCTGGTCAAAGACCTGACGCTGCTCGGCACCGGCGCAGGGCAGATGAGCCGCGTCGATAGCGTCCGCATCGCGATCGAGAAGGCGGGTGACCGGGCCCCGGGATCGGTATTGGGCTCGGATGCATTCTTTCCGTTTCCCGATTCGATCGATCTGGCAGCCGCCGCCGGGGTTAAAGCCGTGGTCCAGCCGGGCGGATCGCGCAACGACGATGACGTCACCAAGGCCTGCAACCGGCACGGAATCTCGATGCTGCTGACCGGTCACCGGCATTTCAAGCACTGACGCCCGCCGGTTTTTTGAGGCAGAATGGTGGGAGAGGCCAACTACGCCTCGAGACAGCGCGAGATCGCTCCTTCGGAAATGGCGTCAATTGCTCATGCCCACGATCCTGGACGAGATAGTTGCCTACAAGCGGCAGGAGATTGCCGCCGCACAAGCGGCCTGTCCGGTGGATGCGCTCGAGCGGCAAATCGCTGACGCACCGGCGGTGCGGAATTTCTTCGCAGCGCTGGCCGCTCCCGGCCCGATTCGGCTGATCGCCGAGGTGAAAAAGGCGAGCCCCTCGGCCGGCGTCATTCGCGCGGACTTCGATCCACTGTCGATCGCGCAAACCTACGAGGCACACGGCGCGAGCTGCCTGAGCGTGCTCACCGACGAGCATTTCTTCCAAGGTCATCTCGATTATCTGCGTGCGATACGGCAGCAGGTCGGGCTGCCCGTCCTGCGCAAGGATTTTATTCTCGACCGGTATCAATTGCTCGAAGCGCGGGCGGCCGGTGCGGACGCCGTGCTGTTGATCGCCGAATGCCTGGACGATTGCCATCTACGCTCGTTGCACAACGAAGCAGTACGCCTGGGCATGTCGCCGCTCGTGGAGCTCTATGACCCCGAGAACTTGTCGCGCGTCTTCGACGCTGGGGCGACGTTGATCGGCATCAACAATCGCGACCTTCGTACATTCAAGACTGATCTGGATCACACGCTGCGGATGCGCGAAAGAATTCCCGACGAATGCGTGCTGGTCGCGGAGAGTGGTATCCGTACTCGTACGGACGTCGAACGACTTCAAAACGCAGGGGTGGACGCGATCCTGGTGGGCGAATCGCTGATGGCCAATGCCGACATCGGCGCGGCGGTCCATACGCTGTTGGGGCGATGACGGACGGCACTAGAAGGCACTCCGGCCGATCGTGAGCCGACATTAACGAACCTCGGGCAAGAGTTCAGCATGAGCGGCAACTTGCCATCGCGAATGCCGCAAGCCGACCGTAACACGCAACGCGTCACCCCGAATGCACCAAATGACCTCGCCGTGACGCACATCTTCCGGCAGGCGGCGGTGCTATTTCTGCTCGCGCTCGCCGTTCGCGGTGTGCATCTGTGGGCGATGCGAAGCTCGCCATTGTTTTCCGTGCTGATCTGCGACTGCGCGCAGTACGACGCGTGGGCGCAGCGGATCGCCGCGGGGGAATGGATCGGCAACGAGGTCTTTTATCAAACCCCGCTGTATCCCTATTCACTGGCCGTGATTTACACAATCTGCGGGCATAGCATTTGGGCGGTCCGGCTCGTGCAAGCCATGTTCGGCGCCGTGGCGTGTGTGGCGATCGCCAGGGCCGGAGCAAGATTCTTTAGCGAGCACGTCGGCTGGACGGCCGGCGTGCTGTTGGCACTTTATCCGCCGGCAATCTTTTTTGACGGCATCCTGCAAAAGGCTTCGCTCGATCTGCTGCTGATGACCACGCTGCTGTGGGCACTCGGAGCAGCGCAAGCCCTACCAGTCGCTCGACTCTTTATTGCCGTGGGCGCGCTATTGGGCGCGATGACGTTGAACCGGGAGAATTCCGCGGCTCTTGTCCCGGTGATCGCCGTCTGGATCGTGTGGTTGAGTTGGGGGCACCAACGGCGCGAGGGCATCCGTCGACTATTCGCCCTCGCCCTCGGAACGGCGCTCGTGCTGCTGCCCGTGGGATTGCGAAACTACTACGTGGGAGGCGCGTTCTTGCTAACGACCGCGCAGATGGGGCCGAACTTTTACATTGGCAACCACCACGGCGCCGATGGTGGCTACGCGCCGATGCGAGCCGGACGAGGCGAACCGGGCTTCGAAGCCTTCGACGCGCGTTTGATCGCCGAAGATGACCTGAAAAAGCCCCTGTCGTCTCGCGAAGTTTCACAATACTGGATGGCGCGCAGCGCCGACGACATTCGCACGGCGCCAGCCGATTGGCTGCGACTACTTGCGCGAAAATGGTTCCTGACGTGGAACGCACTGGAGTCGATCGACGCCGAGTCACTGCAGACGCACGCCCAATTTTCGCCACTCTTAAATGTGCTGCGATACTCGTTGCATTTCGGCGTGATTTGTCCGCTGGCGATGTTGGGGATCTGGCTCACCCGAAGCGAATGGCGAAAACTGTGGATTCTGTACGCCCTGTTATTGACGTTCGCGCTGGCTGTCACGGCATTCTACGTCTTTGCGCGTTATCGTTACCCGCTGGCGCCGGTGGCAATCCTCTTCGCCGCGGCGGGCCTAATCGGATTGTGGCGTTTTGCCCGTCGTGAAGATTCCCCCACGAGGCGAGATGTCACGATCGGCGTAATGCTGGCCACGGTAACGGGCGTGGCCTGCAACTGGCCGGTACGCCAACAGTACAACGATGACGCGGTAACGTTCTACAACGCTGGTTCCACGAGCATGGCAATGGGCCGTACAGACGACGCGATAAGCTTGCTCGAACGGGCGATCGAAGCCGATGCGCGTTTTCCGGACTCGTACAACAATTTGGGTACGGCCGTGATGCGGGCGGGGGATTTCGCTGCCGCACAGCGCCTCTTTGAACAAGCGATCGGCATTGCCCCCGATCACGCGATCTTTCACGTCAACCTGGCCAATACGCTACTGAAGCAAGGGAACCGAGATCGCGCGTACGACGAGTTGCGCACCGCGATTCAGCTCGACCCGCTCATTGTCGAAGCGCTCGGGCCACTCGCTGAGCTCGAGGCCACTCGTGGCGACATGGCTAGCGCCGTGCGGCTTATGAACCGCGCCGTCGAGCTACAGCCCCAATCGTCGTCAGCTCGCACGGATCTCGCGATGGTCCTGCAATTGCAAGGAAACGTTGGACGCGCGATTGACGAATTGCGCGTGTCGATCAAGCTCGATCCCAACCTGCTAGCCGCGCGAAATCGCCTGGCATGGCTGCTGGCCACGACGACTGACGACGGTTTGCGCAGCCCCGCCGAGGCGTTGATCTTGGCCACGGAGTCCTGCCGGATGATGCAATCGCCTCCGGCCGAACTGCTGGACACACTGGCCGCGGCACAAGCGGCGACCGGCGATTTTGCGAGTGCCGGGCAAACCGCCGAGCGAGCCACGGCCATGGCGCGTGAGAATCAGCAAATGGAGCTTGCCGATCAGATCGAAAGCCGCCGACGCTTATTCTTGGAAAAGAAGGCGTTTCGCGGCCCTTAGCGAATTCAAACCGATTGTCTTATTCGTGTCATTTGTGTCATTCGTGGTTAGCCTTGAATATTCGCCGCTCGCCGGGCAACAAGAACAGTTTCGCGATCATCGTCGCCACACAAACTTCGCTCTACCGAATCAGGAATCCTGCCGGACATGTCGCAATCGTTTCGCTACCGTCTGCGCGTCCGTTATGCCGAGTGCGACGCGCAAAAGGTCGTTTTTAATGTCCATTACGGACACTACGTCGATCTGGCGACACTCGAGTTCTTTCGCGCGTTGGGATTCGAGAAGCTGCTGGTCAACGGTCCGATCGATTATCAGCTCGTAAAGCAAACTGTGGAATGGAAAACGTCGGCGCGCTTCGACCAGGTGCTCGAGATTTCCGTGCGGCCAAACCACTTGGGCACGACGTCTCTCAGCTTTCACGTCGAGTTTCGCATCGCCGGTGACAAGGCTGTGATCGCCACGGCCGAAACGATTTACGTTCTGGTCGATGCCGAGACGCTTCAAAAGACGCCGTTGCCCGGCGACTTTCGTAGCGCGCTTTCCGGCGGCGGTTCAGGCCTGCTCGTGGATCATGCTGACAGCACGCCCAGATCGGCCGACGCACCATCGCAGGCTGATAAATGACTTCGAACGCGCAAAAACCGAAGCCGCAAACAGCAGACGCAGTGGCATGGCGCTGGCCTGTGGGTCTGCTGTGCGCGCTGGGCGCTTGCGTGGTAGCGGCGGCGGCGGTGCGCGTCTGGGCTGCCCAGGATGAGCTTTGGCTCGATGAGATTTGGACGCTGCTGTCCTTGGGCCGCAATAACAACTCGCTACTGGATATTCTCACCGCGCATCACGACAACAATCATTATCTGATCACGTTTTGGATGTACTTCACGTCGCCGCAACAGAACTGGTTTGTCTATCGCATTCCGTCGGTGCTGGCCGGCATCGGTACGGTGATCCTCGCGGCACGGGTCGCGGCGCGGTGGGGCAATCGAGCGGCGCTCGCGGCGGCAATTCTCACCGGCGCCTCGTTCATGATGGTCTTCTACGCGTCCGAGGCGCGCGGTTATGCGCTGGCAGGATTCTTCTCGCTGGTTGCGTTTCTGGCACTGGACCGTTACCTGGACCGTCGCGAACTCGGGATGGCGGCCGTCTTTGGCCTGGCGACGATCCTCGGCACGTTATCCCATCTGACATTTGTTCAATTCTACGCCGGGGCGCTGGCCTGGTCAGTGTTTGCGCTGACTAAACGCAAGGGGTCCTCGCAAACCGAATTCGCGCCCCTGATAGCGCTGCACATCGTACCGGCCAGCTTTCTCATGATGCTGTACGCGTTCGATGTGCGAGAAATGAAATTCGGCGGTGGTGATCCTTACGTGATGCACGACATGGTGCTAAACGCCTGCGCCCTGGCCGTGGGAACGTTCGGCGCAGCGCAGCCTATCGTTTGGGGAAGCGTGGGCCTGGGCATAATCGCGGCGGTCGCGGCGCTGCTGCTGCTGTGGCGCGAGAAAGCCGATGTATGGATATTCTTTCTCGTCGCATTCGTGATAACCCCCACGCTATTGCTCAGTGTGAAACCACCGCCGGTGTTGCACGAGCGCTATTTTTATTTAAACATCCTCTTCTTTTTGATTCTGTTGAGTTATCTGTTCGACCGTGTCGCCGCGCGAGGTCGGGCCAGCATGTACGGCGCGATCGCGATCTTAGGGCTATTTGTGCTGCCGAATGCCAACCTGACCTATCATTTTCTACGTGTAGGGCGTGGACATTTTTTCGACGCGCTTGCGTACATGGCCGAACATTCTCGCGGCGCTGACGTTCTCATGTCAGGCGATGCCGAGTTCACCTATCGCCTGTATACCGAGTTCTACGGCCCTTACGTGCCGGGCGACCATGACTTTCACATTATTACGATCGTGCCCGAGATGCCCGTCGAACCTGAATGGGTGATCCTCAACAACCAGGATCAACCGTACGCGCCAAAGCCGGCCATACTCGATTCGAAAGGAAACGAGGCGTTCACACTCGAACGAGTGTTCCCCTACGCGGGACTTTCGGGCGCGCATTTCGCGATCTATCACCGCACGACCATGCGCAACGCTCCGTCGCAGGCGGAAGAATAAGGCCTCTTGATGGTGCCGTCGCAAATTTCAACGAGCATGCAGACCCCGGCGCAACCGAGCAGCCCGCACGACGCTGCTCGACCGACGGTTTCATTAGCATCGGCGATAACCGTGTGGCACGTCGCCATCGCATTCGTCATTGTGATGGCTGCGGTCATCCGGTTATGGGCAGCCATCGGAGATTTATGGCTGGATGAAATCTGGTCGTACGGGCTTGCCAACCTGGTCGACAGCCCTTGGAAGATATTCACCCAGATTCGGCACGATAACAATCATCACCTGATGTCTGTGTGGATCTACCACCTAGGGATCGACGGGCGTTCACTGGTGGCGCGGGCGCCCTCATTAGTGGCTGGTATCGGCACGATTTTACTCGCGGCGCAATTCGCACGCCGGTGGGGCCAACGCGAAATGCTCGCGGCAGCCGTATTGACCGCCAATTCGTACGTGATGATCAATTACAGCTCCGAGGCACGCGGCTATGCGCTGGCCGGTTTCTTTGCCATCGCGGCATTCCTGGTTCTTGAGCGAAGTCTCGATACGCGACATAAGTCGCATTTCGCTTTATTCTGGCTGCTGGTCGTTTTAGGTTTTCTGTCGCACTTGACGTTCCTTCATTTCTATTGCGGGGCACTCGCCTGGTCGGCACTTCGCTCGCGCCGCGAATCGGGGACGTGGCGAAAGTGGATCGCCCTGATGGCGCGCTGCCATGCCGTGCCCGTGGCGTTTTTGATTGCGTTCTATTTTTCCAGCGTGCAGGGCATGGAAATCGGGGGTGGTGATCGGCCCAGCACGATCGTCGTCATTTTGAAGGCCATGTCGCTGGCGGTGGGCGGAACGCCACGGCCGTCGACCGATCAATTGCTGATTGCGTTTTTGGCCACGGGGGGCGGAATTGCCGCGATCGTTTCGTTGTTCCGCGGAAAGTCTGAGTTGTGGGCCTTGTTCCTCACAACAATTTATCTGTCGCCGCTCTTTCTCTTGATTGAACAACCGCGATCGGGATTGTTCGTGCGATACTTCTACATCAACATCCTTTTCTACTTGTTGCTGATCAGCTACTTGCTCGGACGGTTGAGCTTGGCTGGGTCGCCCGGCACTTTCGCTTGCCTGGCGCTGACAGCCTCGATCATGGCCGGCAATGTCTCGCGATTGCGCGAATTTAGTGACGGGCGTCGTGGTGAATATCTGGCCGCGGTGCGCTACATCGTCGACCATTCGACCGAGCCCGAGGTCGAAGTCGGCGTCGATCACGCCCGGACCCGGCTAGTGCTGCATTTCTACTCAGGTTCCATGGCTGCTAATCGAACCTTGAAAGCGTCCGAAGCGGCGCCGGCCCCCTCGCCCCAGGACGAGTGGTATATCACGCACCAGGAAAATCCGGCGCAACAACCAGCGCCGGAAATCCAGGACACTCAGGGCGAAACGTTTGAGTTAGCCCAGGTCTTTCGCCATTCCGGTTTATCCGGGTTCGATTGGGCCCTTTATCACCGGGTGCTTCCAGGCACGACGGACGGTACAAAGTAAAGTGAGTGCTGCGATTGCTTGCACCGGCCGTGCTCGAATAACTGGTATCGGAGAATTGGGCGAAGCGGGGCTATAGTGCTCCCTCCGCCAGGTCGACTGCTAGCAAACGGCTGGCGATCGGGCCTGTTTTCCGGCGTAAGATTGCGAGCCGTCTCCATGACGCCTCCTTGACGCATCGCTCGAACAAAGTCACTCCAGGAGCTGGTCCCGGCCATGATCAGGCAACTCGCGCTCGTTGGGCTGTGCCTCGTTCTAACACTCATTGCCAGTGGTAGTGCAAGTGCCGCCACACCAGCACCGTCGAGCGGTGGCCCTATCGGACCTCCGCCAGGCGACCTGACGCCGCAGCCGGGCGAGCACCCGCTGGCCCCCATCATCCGCTGGGGTAAAACTGGCATCGCCGCCCTCGAGAAGTTGGAAGACTATTCCTGCCGGCTGGTCAAGCGCGAGCGCGTCGGTGGAAAGCTAACGCCGTATCAAGCATTGTCGGTGAAAATGCGCCAGCGGCCATTCAGCGTCTATGCCGCCTTCACGAACAAGCAAGAGCGGCCTTATCAGGAAGTCGTGTACGTCGACGGGCGCGACGGCGGCAAGATGTTCGTTCACTCGGATGAGTTTCGCCTGATGGGCACTGTGTCGCTGTTTCCCGACTCGGATCGGGCCATGCGCGACAATCGGTACCCGCTAACCGAGATGGGCATCCTGAAGCTGATTCAGCGGCTGGTCGAACATGCCGAGAGCGACTCGAAGTTCGACGATTGCGAAGTGAAGATCTACAAAGATGCGAAGATCGAATCGCGTCCCTGCTTGTACATTCGCGTCACGCACAAGACCAAGCGTCCGGAATTCTCGTTCCACATGGCCCGGATCTTCATCGACAACGAGTTGAACGTGCCGGTTCGCTACGAGGCCTACACCTGGCCGGACGATAACGATCCGAAGGCGCAACCTCCATTGATCGAGGAATACACGTACGTCGATTTCCAGTTCAACGTGCATTTCACCGAGCGTGATTTCGACTACAACAATCCCGACTACTACTTCCCGCCTGACTTCGGCGAGCCGGAAGTCGACATCGCCGATATCAAGCCGGTGTCGCAGCCGCCCGCCGAACTTGGCAACGTGGCCAAGCAGGAATCGGCCGATCAGCCTTTGACAGGTGTCGTCGCCGTGATGCGCGACATGGTAGATCGTTTGGCCCACACCTCCGACTACACCTGCCTGGTCAGTCATCGCGTGCAGGCCACGGATCAGGCCGACAAGTACGAAAACTTGCACCTGAAGGTCCGGCACGATCCGATGAGCATCTATGCCTTCTTCCTCGGCCCCAAAACCCACAAGGGGCAGGAAGCGATCTACAACGGCAAACGGGCCGACGGCACCGTGCTGGTCCACACCGTCGCGCCGCGCGGACGATCGGGCGTGAATCGGCAACTGCACCCCGACAGCCCGGAATTGCTTGGCTCGACGGGCGAGCCCTTCAATCAGTTAGGGATCAAGTCGCACCTCGAGCGCTGGTTGGCCATGTATCAGGCCGAAATGCCGCTAGGGGACTCGATCGTGAAGTATTACCCGCAGGTCGAGGTCGACCAGCGTTTGGCCACCTGCATCGAAGTGTCGCATGCGAAGCAACGGCCGCAGTTCCGTTATCAAAAGACACGGCTGTACATCGACGCCGATTTGAAACTGCCTGTGCGCTTCGAGGCCTATGGCTGGCCCGCCGCAGCCGGACAGCCGACGCCGCTGGCCGAGGAATTCAACTATCGAAACATCGAGTTGAATCGCGGCCTGACGGACCAGGATTTCGATCCGGCGAATCCGAATTACGCATTCGAGTCTGCGGCACCGTCCGTGCGCTCGACCAGCTCGCAATAAGGCAAGTCGATCCGTTTAGTCCGGCAGTAATTCGAGTGTAATCCCGCGCACATCCATCACGGATTTTCCCGGGACGGCGAGCGCTTGCAGAATCAGCTCGCCGCGCCCCGCCAGCAGCGTGATATCACCCAGCGCGAGCGGCTTAAAATCTTTCACCAGTGATTCCCCTTCGCGGGGCACGCGATCATGCTCGGCGCCGACCAGCGGTGGGTCGTGCGCTTCGCTGACTTTGGCCGTCGTGGCAGTTGTTCCCAGGCGCAATTCCACCGTCGCGCCTACGTCGACCGCCGGGCAAGTGTAATAAGCAGTTGCGCGATACCGCCCGGCCGTGGCCACGGTGATATCCCACGTGATATGGTCCGCGGTGCTCGTCCAATTTGTGAAGAACGAGCAGTTGGGCGCCCGGGCGCTGCGCTGAATGCCACCGTGTGGTACTCCGTCTCGTGCCGGTAGCACCGTCAACGGAAACTCTCGATAGCCGACCGTAAATGGGCGAGGTTCCTTCTTCAACTCGGCCAGAACCGTCTTCTTCCAAGCGCTAACCGCAGCCGTCATTCGCCGCGCAACGTCGGGCTGAGACTCGCGCAAATCATGCGCCTGTCCAGGATCGGATATTAAATCAAAGAGATGCCCGGCTCCGTCCAGCATATAACGTTCATCGCGAGCACTGACGCTGCCGCTCCAATGCGAGAAAATCAGCCGCGACGGCAACGTTTTGCCTTGCCCGAGTAGCACCGGCGAGAGATCGACTCCGTCGAGCGTTTTTGCCAGATTTGGCCGCACTCCCGCCAGGCCAGCAAGCGTCGGCAGCAAATCGATCGCCGCAGCCGGCGTCTTCACGCGCGTGCCAGGAACGATATGCCCAGGCCAACGCACCAAAAGCGGTGAACGCACGCCCCCTTCGTCGGTCGATCCCTTGCGCCCTTTGAAGCCCCCGTTCCAACGCCAACTGTTCGGTCCGTTATCGCAAAAGAAAAGCACGATCGTGTCATCGACCAGCTTCAACTCAGCGAGCTTTGCCAACACGCGTGCCACGTTCCAGTCGTTACTCTCACACATGGCGAGCGCCGCCCGCGTCATGGCGACATCTTCTCTCTCGACCTGCAGTCCATTGTGGCGTAGCGGAATCTCGCCATCCTTAAAGCGATCGAAAAACTGATCCGGCACCTGCATTGGTGAATGCGGCGTGTTGAGCGCCAGGTAGCAGAAGAACGGATGCTCGCGCTGCGTTTCGACATACGCAAGCGCGTGATCGGTCAGGTCATCGCTGATAAATCCCTGGCCGCGCACCGGCTGACCATTAAGCTCGAGCGGCGGATCGAAATAGTCGCCCCAGTGCCCCGAGCAAAAGCCGTAAAACTCGGCGAAGCCGCGTCCGTTGGGATGATACGGATACTGCGTGCCGTTGTGCCATTTGCCGAACGCGCCGGTCGCGTAGCCAGCCTCTTGAAACACTTGGGCTATGGTGCGCTCGTCGAGATCGAGCCGTTCGCCGCCGGTCGAGGTGCTGAAGACGCCGCCGCGCGGATGATACCGTCCGGTCAGAAACTCTGCCCGCGTCGGCGAGCAGACCGGCTGCACGTAGAAACGTTCGAACAGCGCGCCATCCCGCGCCAGTGAGTCAGCGGCCGGCGTCTGCAAATTCGTGTTGCCATGAACGCCGAGGTCGCCCCAACCCTGATCGTCGGTGAGAATGACGACGATATTCGGCGCTCGATCCGCAGCACACACATTTAATGACAGCGCTGAAGCAACGAGTATTCCAGCCAGCACGAACGACTTGATCACATTCATAGTTGTTTCGACGAACTTGCAGAGGTTTCAGAGCGTGTGCCGACGCATGCCAAACTTCAATAAACACCAAACGGGTGGTGATGCTACCGAGCGAATCTCGAATCGCCGATTCAACTTGCGTCGTAACCCACATTCGGGTGATTGGCGCTTTCGCGGGGCGTCATATACTTGCCGTCGTGTAGCCTAATGTCGCGTCGCCAGACGCGGTAGCGGGGGACCCAAGCGAAACTTGGTGCTGGACGTCGTGCGACTTTCGCTCGATTTCAGCCCAGGTTTCTCGGGGCGCAGGTTCGCTGGAGCAAAGCGAACCGGGGCACTTTCAAGCCCTAGCCCGTCAGCTAACCTCGCCGGCCGGTCGGGTGTGTAGCCCGACCAGATTTGAAAGGGCACGTCTGTCCACTGGAATGTAGCGCCGATACGGCTGCTGGATCACCGTTTGACTGGTGATCGCGGCGGCTGTAGCGCTGCATTACCCGCCAAGACGACGGCCTGATTCGTCGACTTTCTTTGTTTCGTGGGATCGAGCGATCCCGGGATTTCTTATGGCATCGTCGTTGGATTCGAGCGGCTCCTGGTCGGGCCGGAAGTTGGGTCGCGCTGCGCAAGTAGTGGTCGTTAGCAGCGTGATGTTCTCGTTCATTTCTTATTGGCGC
>DASYDW010000036.1 GCA_036499395.1 Pirellulales bacterium | reverse complement strand
GTCACAGACGAAAACTCCGTAGACGACTGTCGGGTTTGGCATTTCATAAACGACGGTTCGCTCCGAGACCGGCGCTTTTTTGATCCCGCTGCCGCACGATGGGCAGTTGCTCGGCTTCCACTCGGGAGCGGCACTTGCCGGACATTGCTCAGCCTCTTTTTCCACGGCGGGTGCTGACCGCTGTTTTTGCTTAGCCTTCTTCATTGCTCTCCCTGCAATTTCTGGACGACATCGGTGAGACGGTCCGCAGCGACGCAACACTCTCTCATTCGCGCCTGCAGTTGGTCCCACTCCGCAATGATTGAAGTCCCGCAGCGGAGCAGCTCTTGAAAATCACGGCGCAAGTCCTCGACCTGGGCGGCGAGTGGCTTTTCGTCAAACGCTTCGTGCTGCTCGTCGTCCATCGCGTTTATCTCCGTTTCAAAAAGCGCCGTAATGCCCCGGCAAAACGCATCGGGCCATTACGGCGTCTGCCGGCATCGCGTTCGACCACCGTCGCGGTCAGTCGCAACGCCGCGGCGACGCTGAACGCGAAACCAAGCATCGCGCGTCGACACATCGCCGTTGGTGTACTATTCGTCAAATTTAGGGCCGCGGACATTTCGTAGTTCGCCTCTGAGATCACCGATCGCACGAACCTGTTGGTCCGCCAACACGACCCAGCGCTGAGAATTCTTTGCGATGGTATCGAGGGCGCTCCCCGTGCCCAGCCGTCCGACGCCTATGCCAGAGAACGTACCAACGATACTGCTCGCGGCAGAGCTGGCGAACGCCGGTAGCGCCCCGCCGAGGTTGTTGCGGACCGCGTTCTGACGTGCCGCTGCCGCCTCGGCAATCAGTCGTTTTCGTTCAGCGTCGAGACGTGCGAGATCGTCGTCAGCCTTTAGTTGCCCCTCTAATCCACGTTGCCGCGCAGCACGTGCCGCAGCGTCGAAATCCGGTAGCGCCCCCTGCTGGCGCTTTCGTTCGTCCTCTATGCCGTTTTCACGCTCATTACGCTTTCGCTCGCGATCGTTGGCGTTGTTCTCGATCTCATCGCCCGCGCCTTTATTTTTTATGTTCGTGGCGATGTCGATCGTACCGGTCAATAAGTCAGAGACCTCTTTGGGGACACCCTGCCACCAGCTTTCGAGCTTCACCCAGGTTTTCAGGATCTTGCCGATCGAGTTGTTCCATGTCTCGATCATTCGCAATGCCAGCGAGTCCCAAATGTCCCCCATGTACGCGACGGACTTGACGAATCCTGTTTTGACAGCGGCCCATGCGTCGACGATGCGCGGCGCGATTTTGGCTGCCAGCTCGTTGAAGCCCGCAAGGGCCTCGTTCCAGATTTCGCCGATGGCATTGGTTCCGCGCACCCATTCGGCCTTTAGCGTGGCCCACAAGATTTGCGCGGCCAGCTTCAGATCGCCGGCCGACAACGCATCTGATATTCCACCGAATGTCTCGGCGGCGAGGTCCTTCAGTTGTAGGAATGCTCCCCCCAGTGCCGACATGGCCGCCACCCCAGTGCCGCGGGCATAGAGGAAATAGGCCCCCATACCTGCTAGGCCAGCGACCAGCAGCCCCACAGGCGAAAGGAGCGCCGTGACGCTGGCGACCAGCACGGTGAATCCGGTCGCAATTGTCCCCATCAAGACGCCGACGCCGGCAATAGCCGTTCCCAGCAATGTGATGGCCGTGCCGGCATAGGCAACGCCCTTGGCGATCTGAAAGGCCTGAGCGATTAGTGCCCGATTCCCACGCACCCACTCGCCCACGCGCTGGGCCGTGGCCTGCATTCGTTTTGCCATGTCAGTGAGTATGGGAGCCACCGCACCGCCGATCGAAGCCGTGATCGCTCGTAAGGTCGCCTGCAGGTCGACCAGCGCGACGCGGTATTCTTCCGCCGACTTGGCGTCTTCGCTGGACATGACGAGCCCAAGCTCGCGAGCTCGTTCGATCAATGCCTGTAATCCCTTTTCACCACCGGCATTGGAAAAAAACTTTTGCCAGGCCTCTTGGTCGGTTCCGAGTGCCTTGATCGAAGTGCCAGTCCGCTCCGCGGCATAGGACAGGGCCGACATGCTCTCGACCGAAATATTGAGCTTCTTGGCGAGGTCAGCCGTATCCACAGCGATGTCCTTGAAGATCTTCGCAGCTGCGGTCATCGGACCGACCAGGATTCCCCCGAGCGCCGTCAGCTTGGCGCCCACGGTTGCGATCGCCACGCCGAAGCTTTTCACTTGCGAACCAGACCGCTGCAACGTGGCCGTGAAGCCATCGTCCTTCATGCGCAGATCGTAGTAGGCCTGGCCGGCCTTGATCTGATGGCCGCCGCCGCTCGAGCCTCGGTCATAAGAAAATGCCATGCGTTTCCTCGTTTAGAAAAACTCCGCCCGGGCCGCCGGAGAAAACAGCGGCCCAGGCGGTACGCAGCAGCACGGCTCGCCCAAATGACTAAACGAGCCGGACCGCAACGTGATTCGTTAATGGATCAAAACGCGTAGCCGGCTACGCTGGCACCATCCGCAAGCTGATCGCAGGGAAGTGTTCGCGAGATGGTCACGTTCAGTGTCTGCGCCCCATCGCGAGTGAGGGTGTGCCGCTCGGTGACAGAAAATGCCGCGTGCTTGAACTGCTGAACGGCTGCGTCGCGAATGGCTTGGAACTCCGCTGGGCTGCGATAGAGACGCTCGAGCGGCGTCAGGCCAGCAGCCGGCGGCGTCAGCTGCTTGGCGAATACGCGCAGCCGCGTCGCTGCCCACAGATTCGCATGGCGATCGTACCGGCGGAGATCCGGCGACGTGACCGATTTTTCTGGGCCCGGCTTTTGCACGACGGCCGCAAGTTTCCCGCTCAAGGTGAGCGGGACGTCGAAATACGCACGGCTGTCGGAAACACTCACCTTCTTTGCCAGTT
>DASYDW010000035.1 GCA_036499395.1 Pirellulales bacterium | reverse complement strand
CGAACGGGATATCCCGCCTTGGTCGCCTGGATGATGCCTTCAACGTCAGTCGCGGTGACGTCGGCCTGTCCCGAGACAACTGCGGTTGTTGCCAACGGCCCGCCCTTCAGCTGAATGAAGCTCGTGACGTTCAAGCCATTCTTTTTGAAGATACCTTTTTCATACGCAACCTGAAGATAGAGGTTGTCGAATGATGGCGGCGTTTCCGGGGTTACGACCTTGATATCGTAGTCCTCGGCGAAGGCGCCGGAAATCGTCAAACCGAAAATGGCTAGCGCCGTCGCTGCGCGCTTGAAGGTGAGCATTCTGGCTACTCCTTAAAACCTTTGCGCGAACGCACGGGTTCGCTTCGGCCTCTGTATGCTTGCGAGCATTTCCTCACATCAAGAATTGCTACGCAAGGCATTTTTATCGAAATTTTTCGAAATCGTGACAGATTGTCTGTATGAGGAGCATTTTGACGCGTAAGTAGGCCTTATCCGCACCTTTTTTGGGCATTGGTAGGCTTGCTAGTGAGCCTTGGCACCGAAGGGCACGGGACCCAAAACCTCTCGCCGGGCAGCTTCGAGCGTGGCGCCACTCTCAATCAGCTTCGCTACTTTTGCGGCCGCCTCATAGCCGATCTCAGGAACAAGCGAAGTAACAAGAGCAACCGCCGACGTAAGCGGTCGCGCACATGCGTCGGCATTGGCTTCGATGCCTTCAACACAAAGCCGCGTCAAAACCCGGATGGCAGAAGTGAGATACCCAATCGACTCGAAGGTCTTGAGCACGATGACCGGCATCATGGCGTTGAGTTGAAGCTGGCCGGCTTCGGCTGCAAGCGTAATAGTAATGTCGTTACCAACAACGTTGAAACAGACTTGATTGACGACCTCAGGAATGACGGGATTTACTTTCGACGGCATGATCGAAGATCCAGGCTGCCGTGCCGGAAGCCGTATCTCGCCAAGACCACCGTGCGGACCGCTCGAAAGCAAGCGCAAGTCATTGGCAATTTTGGAAAGCTTGGACGCCGTACGCTTCAGCATCCCTGAATAGAGCACGAACGCGCCCATATCCCATGTGGCCTCGATAAGATTAGCCGAACGCACGAACCGGAAGCCCGTCAATACATTGAGCCGGCCCAAGGCCAGTTCGCCGAAGCCGGCGGGCGCATTCACGCCTGTTCCGATCGCCGTGCCACCGAGCCCCACCTCTGCAAAGTTCGAGGCCATCTCGGGGAGCTTTTTGACATCTTCTTCAAGCGTCGCTGCAAACGCCGAGAACTCTTGCCCCAAAGTCATCGGAACAGCGTCCTGCAATTGCGTCCGGCCCAATTTCTGAACGCTTTTAAATTCGGTTGCTTTCCTATCGAAGGCCGCAGCGAGACGTGAAAGCTCTTCTGTGAGCACTTCTCCAGACTTGAATGCAGCTAGCCGTGCAGCCGTCGGATAAACGTCGTTGGTGGATTGCGACAAGTTCACATCGTCGATGGGATGCAACGCGCTGTATTCACCCGGCCTGAAGCCCAACGATTTTAGTGCGAGGTTCGCGATCACCTCATTCGCGTTCATGTTCGTTGAAGTACCAGCTCCACCCTGAAAGACATCGACAGCAAACTCGCGATCATGCGCACCGGAACGAACCGCCGCGCAGGCCGCAACAATCGCGCTGTACTTCTTCTCCGACAACTTGCCTAGCGACAGGTTTGCAAACGCACACGCCTCTTTCACGCATGCAAGGGCCCAGGGAAATACCGGCCATTCCGCCAATGTCCGTCCGGAAATGGGAAAATTCTCGACCGCACGATCCGTCTGTGAACCATATAAGGCGTCCAGGGGGACACTGCGTTCGCCGAGAGTATCTTTTTCAAGCCGGACTGAAGCTGGCATGATGGATGTGTCTCACTGGTTTAAATGCGGACAAAGCCTGTGGGCTGCTCCTCATCGAGCCGAGGGACCGTATCAATTTTTAGACGAGTCGCAAGAGGCAACAGAGGCCCGGCCTGAATGGCTCTTATATTATGCGTAATGAGGGTCTAATTATTGATACGAACGCGAATAAAAGGACAGTTTACAAATGTTGCGTCAAGAGCGCGCCGCCGACACCGGACGTGCTATTAGCTACCGCTGCGCCTAAAAGCTCCTTCGGTAACAACCCTTTGCAGACGGTTTAAAGCAGCAACGAACGCAATGGCACCGTGGGAAGAGATCGGGAATCGGCTACGCGCTTACCGGATGGGTAAGGGCATCTCAGCTTCAGACATGGCTGAGAAGATTGGAGTTTCGCGCGCAGCCTTGTATCGCCTCGAGAAGGGCGAACTAGTAAAGATCGAGACGCTAGCGAAACTGGCCGAGCTTCTTGACGTTTCTCTTCCATCTTTGATGGGCGTAGGCGTTGAGTATTACAAAAATGCGGCCAGCTTTTTTGAACGCATGCGTCAGCTTGAAGAGAATGTCGTCCAGGTTCTTGGTAACTTCACGCCAATATCATTTCTGCTTTTGTCCGATGAGTATGTTGGACACTTGCGTACAATGCTTCTGGAAGCCATTCCAAACGAAAATTCCGACCATGCAAAGCTCGTAGACTACGTGGAGCGCGTATTGAATATCTTGCGGGAGCGTCGCGGCGGCTCAGTACGTCGCCCTCCCCCAATGGTCAGCATTGTGAATTCTGAAACTATCGAACGCCTCTTGAACTCTGGCCTTGTCGGCCGATACGGCCTTCCTCCTAATGTGGTCAAGAAGCGGCGCGCATTGGCGAGACGCGAAGTAGAGCGAGTTGTCGAAATCTTCAGGAAACAACCGATCGGAACGCAAATTGGCGTTGTCGACCATTTCGCTGCAGAGCAGACCTTTCAAGTCTTCGAAAAGACTACAGCTACTTTTGTTTCGATGAGTCCCTACCGATTGGGTGACCACCCAAATATTTCCGCAGGGATCGCAATGGTCACTTCCGCTCCTGAGGCAGTGACCATGTTCAAGGCGATGATCGTCGATCAATGGAATAGGGCCGAAAAAGGTGAGAGCGGCGCGAAAAAGATTGAGACAATTCTCGCCCGCTCGCCGAAGTGACGCGCCATTCATCTGGCCAGCCATCCGAAAGAGATCGACTGGGCTTCTGTGACACACCCCAGCTCATTGAATGGGCAAGAGGAACGCCCGCGAAGATAGTTGGTTACGGCGAGAATGACGAGCTATGCATTTTGCACGCGATCCCAACAGCCGAAGGCACAGTCAAGGTCGCGGTTGAACATTCCGAGGCAACGTTTTTAGGAATGAAGGTGCAGCTTCGGTCTTGGCATGGTCTCTGTGTAACGCACAGAGTGCGTGGCGGCGGACGCAGTCATAGTCGAACCCGTCTCCACTTCAAATTCCCTGGTAACAGGGAAAAGAAGAGGGATTTTTAGAATTCCGACCAGTTTTCGGAGCGCGCTCTGCCATTAGTCCAATGCTACTGGGGATCTACGGCCAAGTTCCCTACTCGAGAGATCAGAGAATTTCTGAGAATTAGCGGGCAATTTTCATGGCTGATCAGCGAAGCGTTCGTCACTATACGCCCCCTATCGAGGACTAGTCCGCCCGCGGTCTTGGTGGCGGGATCGTAGCTCAACACCACTTGCTTGCCGGAAGCCGGGTCGTCATCCGTTCCATTTGGAACAACGGTCGACGACAAATGAACAAATTCGGTTTCGCTAACATCTGGCTACACGACGAGCCTCTCAGTGCGCGGTTATTTTGGCATTTTCCCCCGGCCGACGCTGCGAGCGAGCACGATCAAACCTAGCCCGCCGTAACGATTGCGTCGGCGACGAAAGTGTCCGCCGCGGGGCCGAGCACGGTACGGGCAACCTCAACGCAGGTGTGACGTGGCTTCTTCCTCCGTACGCGTCTTTATCTCCCGTGCGAGTGGGTTTTTGAGCTCTTCACGAATGTGACCGACCAGTCCGATAGCGCGCGCGATCACGCCGACACCACGAACAATGTTCCACGGCATTCCGAGTTCGCTCGCCAACGCGGCA